>NZ_JAKQZD010000002.1:0-106768 GCF_022343575.1 Acinetobacter sp. AG3
AATCCCCATTTTTCAATCCATTGGGATCGGTACAGACGACCTGAGGCATTTTGACCTTGCCCACCGTTACGGCTAGTACAGCCCCACGCTGTACGGTTTGCTTCAAGCACAAGAGGTGCGGCACCAAATTGTTCAGCCAGTGTTAATGCTGTCGATAGCCCAGTGAAGCCTCCACCAATAATGACAATGTCCGCTACGGTGTCACCCATTAATGGCCCATCATCTTCGGGTGGCGTACCTGCTGTGCCGACCCAATAAGTTGGCGCATAATTTTCATTTCCCTGTAGGACAGGAGAGGTTAATGGGTCAAACTGTGCGTTGTAACTTTTAAAACTATGTGGCGGTATAGATTTATGCAGTTCTAAGTGTTCGCGAAATGAACTTGCATGTTGAACAGATTGATTCATTGAATGACTCCTTACGCGATTGCTTGAACAGGTCTATTTTTACGGAATGCATTTTTGACGAGAATTTTTCCATCTTTAAATGTAAAGACATCAACCATATTGGCTTCAATCCAGCCACCATCAGTAGTTGTCGCAGTAAAGGTTGTTTCTGAAATACCAAATTCAGCGTTATCACTGATCCAGTGTTTACCGTTACGCCACTGAGCATCTGGAAAACTTTGAAAGGTATTACTAAATGCTTGACGAACTGCATCTAAGCCCTCAATTCTGGTTCCAAAAACATCATCTCCCGCCACAGTTTCAAAACGACATTCTGGATGCATGCATGCCATGAGTTGTTCAATATCATGTTGATTCCAAGCTGTTGAAAAATCGGTAAGAAGTTGGATTAATTGTGCTTGCTGCATTTGTATTGCTCCAAAATTAGGTTTTATAAACTGATGAAATGAATGTACGGAAATACTGAAATATGGCGTAGTACCAGATTTAGAGTTTTGATGGAGCCAGTAATTAATATTATTAAGCTGTTGTTTTTAAATAAATAGTTTAAATTGATAGTAGTGGAATGCCTTTTGCTTTATATCAAGTAAGTCCAGTTTTAGCTTAAAGATGGACTGAAACCATGAGCTTTGCACCAGTTTGAGTAGCCAAGCATCAAAATGGATCGCAGCAATGCACAGATATAAGGATTAATTAGTGAGTTCAGCAATTTCAGCTACAGTTTGGCAAGCATTATTTTCTAATACGGCACAGAGTGGTTTGAATTTACAAGGCAGAATCTGCCGTATGATGTTTTCGGCTTTAGTACAAGGTTATTTAAAACCAGGTATGGCGGTACCTTCTAGTCGAGATTTAGCTGAACAACTGGGTGTTGGTAGAAATACGGTCACCATTGCGTATCAACAATTGGTTGCTGAGCGAATTTTGGAATCTAAACAGCGGAATGGACATTTTGTCTGTTTAAATTTCCAGATTGATAGTAGTGAGAGTAAAACCATTCGGACTACATCAAAAGCGACGACCTGGGGTGCTCGCTTTTGTATACGACCTTCAGCACAAAGGCATTTAACTAAACCAAGTGATTGGATGAATTATTCCTATCCTTTTATTTATGGTCAGCCAGATGCGGAAAGCTTTCCTGTTTCAGCTTGGAGGGAATGTGCATTACGTGCCTTATCTGCAAAAGATGCCTCAATATGGTCACAAGATATTACTCAACAGGGGGACGACGCTTATCTCATAAATGCAATCCGTCAGCATATTTTGCCCACGCGAGGCATCATGGCTCAAGAGAACGAAATCTTGTTAACCGTAGGGAGTCAGCATGGATTATATATGTTGGCGACGTTATTAATGCGGCAGAATCATGTGATTGGTGTCGAAGAACCTGGTTATCCAGATGCACGTAATATATTTTTGCTACAGACACAGCATATTGTGCCTTTAGCCGTTGATCATGATGGGGTGACTTTAACTCGGGCAAATGAGTGTGATTATTTATTTGTTACACCAGGGCGACAATGTCCAACAGGAGTAACCATGTCTCCACAACGCCGACAAAATTTATTGCAGTTAGCAGAACAAAACGACAGCATTATTATTGAAGATGAATATGATGCTCAAGTGTTAGTGCAAAATACGACGATCCCCGCGCTAAAAAGTTTAGATCGACATGGACGAGTCATTTATCTTGGAAGTCTATCTAAGCCATTGGCACCTGGGTTACGTCTGGGATATATCGTTGCCGCACCTGAATTAATACAAGAACTTCGACATTTACGCCGTCTGATGTTACGACATCCAAATGTATTCAATCAACGTGTCTTTGCTTTGTTTATCGATCAAGGCTATTACCATAGCATGCTTCGCCGTCAGTACCAGTTACACCGACAACGGGGTGAAATACTCAACAAGGCATTAAAACAATATCTTCCAACATGGAAACCTTATGCTTTGAATGGTGGTTCAGCATGTTGGATTGATACCGCAGCAGATATTGATGCTACGGTTTTGTCTCATTATGCCGCAAATTTAGGCGTATTCATTGAATCGGGGCAGTCTTTCTTTTTAGATGATCACAAACACAAACATTTCCTTCGTTTAGGGTTTGGGTCAATCAGTGCAGATAAAATTGATGAGGGGATAAGAAGGCTGGCTCAAGCCACTGAAGAATATTGTTTATATAATTGGGCAGATTAGCATTCCGCGACACTGTATTATTGAGGCGTGCTGAAAAAACAGGACACATCAGTTGCCGCTTTTTTTAGAAATTCTTTTTCCATTTCAGCAATTTTGAGTTGTTGTTTGAATTTCTTGTTTTCTTCGAGTAGAGCAACGAGATCGGGCAAAAATTGTTGTGTTCCTGCTAATGTCCCAACCTTTGCTTTCTTGTATCAATTTGATAAGGTTTTCATGGAAATACCGAGTTGTCGTTATTTAAGTGATGTGCTGCAAAAGCTGCCGACATACAAAGTGACCCAAATTGAAGAATTGCTGCCGCACTGCTGGAAACCTAAATCGAATTAAAAATTGGTATGGGATTCAGCGGACGCTTACTTCACGAATCCATTTATCTAAAGTTGAATAACCCACACCTAATTTCCGGGCGATTGCAGCTATAGGCTCGTGTGAGTTTTAAAGTGCATAATCAATCGCTTGCTGTTTAAATTCAGGACTAAAACGTTTAGCCATTTCTTGAATCTCCAAAGATTAAAGTTAGGTTATCTTTAGAGGGACGTGCTGTCCATTATTTTGGCTAGGATCAGACTTACGATTATTGTTTTAGATCCTCAAACATCCTGTTCATATGGATCAATCAAATGATGACTTTAATTTGACGTTTATGCTGATACATTTTTTCATCTGCTTCAATTACTGCCACTCGTAAATTTTTACTTGGTTCACGTGCCGCAACACCAACAGCAGCATTAATTCCAGCATTTTGTAAGGACTTTAAAAGCCGATTCACCAATTTCTGAGTATTTTCTAAAGTCGTTTCAATATTTAGAATGCCAAACTCATCTCCTCCTAAACGCGCGACTAAATCATTGGAGCGTACATTTTTCTTTAAGATTTCGGCCGTTTTTTGGATCATTTGGTCTCCAGCCGAATGACCAAATTTATCGTTTATAGCTTTTAAGTCATTTAAATCTATAATAATCACTGTGGTTGGATGTCCGTAGGTTTTACATCGATCTTCCTCTAAATCCAAAAATGTATCCCAAGCACGACGATTAAAGAGGTGGATCAGGAAATTTGAACAACACTTATAAGTGATATTTTGCTCCCCAAATGATGTTATAAACATCAATATATGGAGTATTTTATGGCACGTAGACCAAGAAGAAATCATTCAAATGATTTTAAAGCTAAGGTAGCACTTGCTGCGATTAAAGCAGAAAAAACACTTGCTGAATTGAGTGCTGAATTTGATGTTCATCAAAACCAAATTATCGACTGGAAAAATCAACTGATTTCAGCTTCCTCGCAAGCTTTCGATCAATCAAAAGCTCCAACAGAACCACCCATCGATCTAAAAAAACTACATGCAAAAATCGGTGAGCAGGCATTAGAAATTGATTTTTTAGAAGGTGTGTTGAAGAAACTGGGCCGCTTCAACCACAAAAGTTAATCGATGACTCACTTCAGATTTCAGTATCTAAGCAAGCTCAGCTGCTGAAAGTCTCCCGTGGTTGTTATTACTATCGCCCAAAACCTGTGAGTGCATCAGATCTGAAGCTGATGCGGTGTATGGATGAGTTACATATGCAATACCCTTTTGCAGGTAGCCGTATGATGCGTGATTTGTTGAATCGTCAAGGACATCATATAGGACGACGTCATACACGTACTTTAATGAAGAAAATGGGCATTAATGCGTTATATTGCAAACCAAATTTAAGCCAGGCTAATCAAGCTCACCGCAAATATCCATATCTGCTCAAAGGATTGGCTATTCAGCGCAGTAATCAAGTGTGGTCTACGGATATAACGTATATCCCTATGGCAAAAGGCTTTGTTTATTTATGTGCTGTGATTGATTGGCATAGCCGCAAGGTACTTGCGCATAGAGTATCGATTAGTATGGAGGTTACATTTTGCATAGAAACATTAAATGAAGCTATTGAAAAATATGGTCGACCTGAAATATTTAATACAGACCAAGGCAGTCAGTTTACCAGTGATGCATTTATTGATGTATTGAAATCAAATGACATCCAAATCAGCATGGATGGTAAAGGTCGATGGGTTGATAATGTGATGGTTGAACGATTATGGCGGAGCGTTAAATATGAAGAGGTGTATCTCAAAGCCTACAGCAATGTTTTGGATGCGAAGAAGCAATTAAACGCATATTTTGAATTTTATAATTTGAAACGACCTCATTCGAGTCTGGACAAAATGACTCCAGATGAGTTTTACTATGACCAGCTACCACAACAAAATAAGGTAGCTTAACTAGAGCAGAGTATCACTTATAAATAAGCTTTTAGTTGTTCAAACATGTGGGACCACCTCTTAAAAACACCCGTTAAATGATCGGTTAATGAATCCATTTCAAGCTTTTCACTAACTCTTTTTTGTTCATTAATTTTAAGTTCATTTTGTAAAATTCGACTAAGTAATAAACTTAATAGTTCTAATAGATCACTATGTTGTTCTATGCTTTGAGGCTGTACTGATGGATCAATAGCACATAATGTGCCGAAAATAGAACCATCCTCATTGAATAAAGGTTGCCCAATATAGGCGTTTATATCGACCAGTTTGTTGATACCTGCTTCTACATACAGTGGAATCTTTTTCGAATCAGGTGCTATGCGTGGCCCTTTATCTAATACCATCTTAGAGCAGTATGAGTCAGCCCAATTGAAGACCTGTCCTGCCTGTACTCCATATCCATGATCTTTAGCTTGCAAAACTATCCAATCATTACTTTCAGTACGAGTAATCATCCATAAAGCAAAGCCTAAGTGATTATGTAAATACTCTAAAATTTTTTCACCAGCATCTTTAAAATCTTTAAAGTTTTCATAAGAAGGGATCATAATTACTCACTATTTTGATTAGGATTAAACCTAAAAAGTGGCAAAATGCCATTAAATAGGACCGATAGAAACTTTAATTCTCATCGTGTGAACCATACCGGGTTTGTCAGAGACGTTTTTATTTAAGGTAGGCCATTTAGAGGGGAACTCATCCTTTCAGGTATTTATGAAATAAAGCCTGTCTAAAATAACTTTTAAATCTTCTATAGAAACGGGCTTAGCAAAATAATAGCCTTGCAAGTAATTACATTTGCTCTCTGTTAAAAACTTAGCTTGTTCTTCTGTTTCTACACCTTCAGCCACGACTTTTAAGTTTAATGTTTTTGCCATTTGAGTAATTGCTATAACAATTGCCGCATCACTTTTATGTTCTGGCAAATGCTGAATAAAACTACGATCTAACTTAATTTGATCAATAGGCAGTTGACGGAGGTAACTCAGGCTGGAATAGCCCGTACCAAAATCATCGATTGCTACTTTGATTCCAAGTGCTCGTATAGCTTTTAAAATTTCAACCGATCTTTCAATACCCATCAGTAACATCCCTTCTGTTACTTCTATCTTCAATAACTTAGCATCAAAGTTATTTGTTAGTAGGGTATTCCTTAACTCAGCCAAAAAATTAGTACGTTTAAATTGTATAGGAGATATATTTACAGCCACGCTAAGTTGATCTGGTCTATTCTTATTAATCTCAGTAATATCTTTGCATGCCTGATTTAATACCCAATTTCCTATCGCTGAAATTTGTCCAGTACGTTCGGCTAAAGGTATGAAAGACAATGGAGAAATTAAACCACGCTCAGGATGGAACCATCGAATAAGTGCTTCAACGCCTACAATTTTATTAGTTAAACTATCAACGATAGGTTGATAAAATAATTTAAATTGCTCATCTTCCAAGGCCATAATGAGTTCATGGCGTAACTGGATGTCATTCACTTTGTGAACCGTATTTCTGCCACTTGTATACCAGTGCCAAATGTTACGTCCTTCATTTTTGGCTTCATGCATTGCATGAATTGCATGATGCAATAACTCTCTAAAATTTTCGACTTCCTCTGTATCAGTCGCAATACCAATACTTGCGCTCAGACGAATATGATGCCCTTTTATATTAAAAGGTAAAGCTAAAATTTTTAAGACGCCTTCTACTGTTTGGGTTACTTTTTCCTGAGTATATTCTTTGTTTAATAATAGAGCAAAGCCATCAGCGGCAAAACGTGATAAAACATCATCTTCTTGTAAAATAGTCCGTAGACGCTGACTGACCAGCTTAATTAATTGATCCCCTTCAGCATATCCGAGATCTTTATTTATATTACGGAAGTCATCCAAATCAATATATAAAACCGCTAATGTATTGTTCATTCCACCCTTTTTGTAAAAGGCAAGGTCCAATAACTCTTCAAAAACTTGACGGTTAACTAATTCAGTTAGACTGTCATGAGTACGCTGATAATTTATATATTCTTCATCTATACGTTTCTGAGTTACATCTTGCTGCGTTCCAATAAAATGAGTACATTCATTATTTTGATTCCATACTGGGCTAAGAGTAAGTTGATTCCAGAACCAGGTGCCATCTTTCCTATAGTTTTTTAAGGTAATTTGAACTTCTCGCTTATCTTTAAGCGCTTGGTGAATTTCCTGAACTGCATTAATATCTGTATCTTCTCCTTGTAGAAAGCGACAATTACGACCTGAAATTTCTTTTTCGGAATATCCGGTTAATTTTAGAAAAGCAGGATTAATGTATACAATTTCATGATTTGAAGTAGCATCAGTAATTACAATACCATTAGGACTTGCATCTAATCCCCGTTTTAATAAGTGTAAATGCTCTTCTGTTTTATATCGGTCTGTAATATTTTTTACAATTGCAAATACACCTACAATTTTTCTATTTTGAAATAATGGTAAAAAGGTGAGATCTGCCCAATATTTTTCCTCTCTAACGTCATAAATCTGTATTTCTAGACGTTGAATATAACCTTCAGTAGCTTTGTTAAAAGCTTCTTCTGTTATTTTTTGATATTGAAGATGAATAAAATTTAAATAGTGTAGTCCTACAATCTGCTCTATCTCAAATCCATTAATCTTTTTTGATGTTATATTTAATTGGTTAATATTTCCATGTAAATCCAATTCATATACCGTATCAGGATGATGATCAAAAAAAGAATGATATTTATCATTCATAGCATTTTTATGCTGACGCTCATAATATAGATCGATCCCTAAAGCAGTCAGGTATGCCGCATGATTAAGCATTTTAATCTCATCATCTGTTGGGCTCTTCGGTTTTCGATAATAAGTTGCAAAAGTTCCATATAAAGTACCTTCAGCACTAATTATAGGAACAGACCAACAAGCAGAAATATTTTCTTCAATAAGAAATTTTTGATATCTTTTCCAGTTAGGATGAATAAAAATATCTTCACAAATAACGATTTTACGATAATAAGCTGCTGCTCCACATGCACCAACATATGGCCCAATCTTTAAATTTGTTAATGCATTACGATATGCTGAAGTAAAATATTGTCCTCCACTGATTAAATTTAAATGTTTTTCATTCTCTGAGAAAAACATAATAGTTACCATTGATCCAGGAATTAAACCTTCCAACCACTTTGAAACTGTATCCAAAACAACTTTTAAATCAGTTTGTTTACCTAAAAAATCAAGAATAAATAAAGTATCAGGATTATTAGATTCTCTAGACATTACACACCATTCAATAAACGCAAATTCAAATCATAAGTGCGACACATTTGTAGTTAGTTGAAAAAGTTAGGTGTATTCGTAGAATCATTAGACTTTTTCAACTCGCAATTGGAAGGCACACAATGAAGAAATACACTAAACTTTCTCAAGATTAAAGATACGAAATTTATACTACTTTGAAAAGTAAAAGTTCAATCGCTACGCTTGCTCGGGAGTTAGGGCGCTCACGATCAACCCTCTATCGTGAATGGCTTTGTTACATAAATATGTAAGCATCTGACTTAAATAAATTTAATTTTGGATCAAAAAATAATCAAAACTTTTAAGAACCTATCCAGAATAATTTCTATGCAAAAGTAGCCTTAAAAAGGCTAAATTAATGAACTGAAGACTCGTATTTAGGTGCTTTTCACAGTTTTTCCAGAGCCTTCTACACTTTTCTAACCAAGCAAATGATCTTTCCACAACCCAGCGTTGTGGAATGACTGCAAATTTATGCAATTCACTTCGTTTAGCTACATCAACTCGGGATCCGATTAAATTATTAACAGCCAAAGAAAAGCGTTCACCTGTATAACCGCCATCAACAAGTACAACCTCTACATTTTGTAAGCTATCTTTATGCAAAGTTATTATCTAACGCACCTTGACGATCTGTTTTATCTGCTGTCGTAACCAATGTTCCATGCGGGAGACCTTCAGTATCAACAATAATATGTCTTTTAATGCCTGAAACTTTTTTACCAGCATCATACCCTTTATCACGTGCAGTATCTGTGTTTTTTACACTTTGTGAATCAATCATGATAAAGCTCGTTTGTTCTTTCCGTCCATTGCTGATACGGGCCTCGCCAACTACATTTTTTTAAAGCTTGCTCAAGTATGCTAGGTTCAGTTTCTGAAGACTTTTTATTCCAAATCGAGAAGTAATAATGCACAGTGCTTTTAGGTGGGAAGTCTCGAGGAAGCATACTCCATTGGCATCCACTTTTTAGAATATAGAGCAATGCGCAAAATACTTCATAGACATCAACGACTCTTGGACGTGTTTGTTTTCTTCCGCTCAATAGTAACGGTTTAATTTCTTTAAAGGCTTCTCGACTAATGTCGCTGGGATATGGTTTTCTCATGGGGGAAATTTAACAAATTATTTTTTCAATTGCTAAAAAAGAATGAAATTAATACTGGATAGGCTCTAAATTGTCTGAAACCTTTGAGATGGAAAGCATGCTTTAAATCAAGTCATTGACTTGGGTTGCATGGTCCATGTGAGTCGTAAATTCTATGAACTGCATGTAACGGGGAAAAGTCAGATCAATGAACAGGAATTTTTAAGGTCATCAGATTAAGTGTATTCTGATAATGAATAAAGCGCCGTTTGGCGCTTTATTCATCCTAGCCCTTCAATATTGCAAAATGCGATAATTGGTTTATACTTAATTTATAGCAAAATGCGATAAAATATTATGCATGTGATCACCCACGCTCGAATTATAGAAGCAATGCACAAGTGGCCACAGGCTGAAACGGCATTAGATGGTTGGTATCGAATCATAAAGGCAAACGATCCGAAAGATTTTGCTGAGATGAAACAGCTCTTTCCAGCGGTCGATAAAGTTAGAAAGTTCCATGTATTCGATATTGGCGGGAACAAAATCCGACTTATTGCCGTCGTGATGTATCACGCAAAACGTGTGTATATTCGTCATGTCTTGTCCCATAAAGAATATGACAAAGGTCATTGGAAGGAAGGTTAGTATGAACGCGATGATTAAACAGGCCGTAGACCACTGGCACTACGTTGCACCATTGCTCAGCAAGCCAGAAAATGAAGACGACTTTCATACACTTGTTGAAGCTTTAGATGAACTTTTAGATACCGTTGGTGATGACGAGTCTCATCCTTTAATGGGGCTTATTCATCAGCTTGGTGATTTGGTTTCTGATTATGAAAATGAGCATCTTCCTATGCCTAAAGGGGATGGCCGTGCTGCTTTGGCTTTTTTGATGGAGCAACATGGTTTAGGTCAGTCTGACTTATCAGAGGTTGCAACCCAATCTGTGATTTCTGAGATTTTAAGTGGAAAACGCCAACTGAATATTCGTCATATTAAGGCATTGTCTGAGCGGTTTAATGTATCGGCAGATACGTTTTTCTAAAAGATAAGGCGCCGTGAGGCGCTCTATTAGTAGGGTGTGTTGACACTTTTAGCTTAAAAAAATAGCGAAGTAGTAAAATAAAATCGCCAAACCCAATTTTACTATTCGCTATGCCTCGTACCATGCTGACAGATCAACACTGGCAAAAGTTGAAAGTTATTCTGCGTAATTTATCCATTCACCACAACTCAAATTTACGCAATTTTATTGAAGCTATTCTCTATAGAATTAGAACAGGATGTCCGTGGCGAGATATTCCTTCTTGTTTTGGTCATTCAAACTCTATTTTAAACGTTTTAATCGTAGGTCAAGCAGCGGTAAGTTACTTAGATTATTCAAATTGCTAGCCTCATGCCCCGATATGGAGTGGATTTTTATTGATGGCTCTCATGTACGTGCTCATCAACATTCTGCCGGCATAGCGAATCAATCTATTTCTAAAAGTGTAGGAGGAAACTCCTCAAAAATACATTTGATTGTTGATGCACATGGCAATCCTATTGATTTCATGATTACCGATGGAACCACACATGATGTTAAAGTTGCACCTTATTTAATATCAACATTAGATTTAAAAGAGACAAAAGTGGTATGCGCAGATAAAGGCTATGATTCAGAACCACTGCGTGAACAGATCAGGAAAACAGGAACTAAAGCGAATATACCAAAGAAAGCAAATAGCCAATCGAACAATGACCATATGGACTGGTATTTATATAAAATCAGGCATTTAGTTGAAAATATGTTGTGTAGATTAAAGCAATTTAGAGGAATAGCTACTCGATATGACAAGCTCAAAAGAAATTATCAAAGTTCTGTTGCTTTAGCCTGTATATTTTTATGGCTACCTTTATAGGGTTAATTATGAACAGTAAATGTCAACAGACCCTAATTTTTCGGCAAATAGGCTTTTAGCCTTGATAGCCAATACCGAGGGGGTAAATTTGGCTATCCTGATAATTTTTTAATTATACTTCATGATTAATTTAAGTTTTTTTATAATAAATAGTAAATGCATAGAGGCTGTTTTTTTAAAGGGCGGATACCACTGAAAAGTAAAATATGGGTGCCCCTGCACACAGGATGAGCAATTGAAAATTAAAAGCGTGCAGTATGTGATCAAGTTATCAATCCTTTATTTTTTTGATAATTAAGAAGAATAACGGATTGAGCAGCTGTGCTATAAAAATTATAAAAGATAATAAGCTGGGACGGTGTCATGTTAAAAAATATCGCAATAATTTTGATATTTGTGTGTGCGGCTTCAGCTGTTTTTGCTCAAGAAGCGATTAATCTGAATTTCAGCGGAGAAATTTATGAAAACACATGTGATTTAAATTATTCTGATAATGAAAAAAAATGTGAAGTTTTAGAAAATCAATTTGCAAACGCCATTGAGCGCATGAAGACTGAAGATCGTTCAATTGTACAAATTCAATCCTATCTGCTGCAGCAGGCCGAAACACGTTCCACTTTTTTTGCGGTAAATTTAAAGCAACTTCCTGAAAAAAAATCCTTAAATCTTGAAATTAATTATAAATGACTTCTTTTTAATAACTCATCTATTAGACCTCTTGCGAAAATATCATTTTTGACTATTTTAGATTTTGATATTTATTTAAAAATCAACGTTTATCACGGATTAAATTTTGACCAAAGCAAGAGGTCTAATATATCAAAAATTTAGTAAAGCGATTTTGAGCTGTTTCGTTGATATTTCCCTGTCTTGTTTACAGAAAAATGTATCAAAGGAGTTTTCAAATATTTTTTTTCTGCTATGATTAAAAAAATGTAAGATATGTCACATTTTGTATTTTCTTTGTGTTTGTGATCGTATTTTAGCAAGTCCCGCAATAAGCGGGAAAAAATTATTGATTATCTTTAGGTTAAGTAAATGAAAACACAAATTTCTTTGGCATTCGCAGCAGTTTCAGCATTGGCTTTCACAACTTCAGCATTTGCTGCGGGTCAAATTAACTTTACTGGCGAAATTGTGAATGCCGCATGTGATATTAAAATCAACAACAGCAGCAGCAATGAAGTTGTTTTAGGCAAATGGCCAACGTCTATGTTTCAAGTAGCTGGCGATAAATCAACTCCAGCAAATTTTACGATTGATGTAGCCAACTGTGTTGCCGGCAACTATCAAGTTAACTTTGCAGGTACTGCAGATGCAACGAACGCTAAACTGCTGAAAGCATCAGCTGCAACAGGTGTCGGCATTGCAATTGCAAACGCAAACAGTACATCAAATTTAGTGAATTTAAATACAGTAGTCGGTGCTGATTCTAACGCTGCATTAACTGCGTCTGGCACTGGCGCAACTGCTGCAGGAACTTTGCCATTGCAGGCGTTCTATCAAGCGACTGGCAGTACTGTGACTGCAGGTAAAGCAGACGCAACTGTAAGCATTACATTGCAGCAAAAATAATTTAGCACCCTGAGGAACAGTCATGCGCCTGAATCCATCTTTATTCGCAATTGTTTTATCTGGCCTTGCGTTTGCATCGCCAAGCAACGCTGCGATTCAGGCCATGGCAAGCCGCGTGATTTATCACAGTGACAGCAAAGCAGCGACGTTGAATCTGAAAAATAACGCGTCTAAACCTTATATTGTGCAAACTTGGCTGGAAGCTGGTGAAGATAAAACAGCTTCAGCTAAAGTGCCTTTTATTGTGACGCCGCCATTAATCAAAATTGAACCGGAAAAAGAATCTGTTTTACGATTCGTTTATTCGGGTTCAGGCTTGCCGACAGACCGGGAAAGCCAAGTTTGGATTAATGTGCAGGAAATACCGCCAAAGCCGGAAGAAGAAAACACTCTACAGCTGGCCGTGCGTTCAAAAATCAAATTATTCTACCGCCCGCAGCAAATTGAAGCGGATTTACCGGCAGCGGTGAAAAAACTTCGGTGGTCTGTTGAACATGGCACATTGAAGCTGAAAAATGAAAGCCCGTTATTTATTACGATCGGTGATTTGACTTTAGGCAAAAATGGCCAGCCGATCAGCCATATGAATCAGGATATGGTGCCGCCCTTCCAAAGCATTGATGTAATTCGCAACGTGCCAGAAAATATAAAAAGCCTTAAATTCACCTATATCAATGACTATGGCGGCAATACTGAAATGCCCGAAGTTATTTTGAAATAATGATTTGACCTGCAGTTGGATTTAAACTTGCATTATTTAAAACTGTCTTTGCTTAGTCTGAGCCTTGCCGCATTGAATACACAAGCAGAAGATACTGCGTTTAATACAGCATTTCTCAAAGATGTTACCGACCAAGTAGTTTTTGATGCTGTTACCAAAGGCTACAGTGTTTTGCCGGGGGATTATGATTTCAGCATTTATTTGAATAATCAGCGTATTGATAAAAGGAAAGTAAAATTCTATCAAAAAGATCAGGATGTTGTTCCTTGTATTGATGCCAGTTTTATTGAAGATTATCATATACTTTTAGATACTCAAACAGATTCACAGCCATCTTCGGCCTGTTATGACCTGACGGTATTATCCGGTGCAAAACTGGATTTTGATGTTGGTCTGCAAACTTTGAATTTATCCATTCCTCAGGTTTTTTTACGGCAGAATGCGCGTGGCTATATTTCACCGAAGTTGTATGATCAGGGGATTAATGCGCTGATCATAAATTACAGCGCCAATACGAATACCTATAAAAGCCAGTCAGGTCCTGATACGAGCAATAGCAGCCTATTATTGAACAGCGGCTTTAACTGGGGCGCGTGGCGTTACCGCAATCAGAGCAGCTTTTTAAAAAGCACTGGGCAGTCTGTATCTTGGGACAATGTCATCAATAAGCTTGAACGTGACATTATTCCATTAAAGGCGCGTCTGGAACTGGGCGATGCCAATACCCGCAGCGATATTTTTGAAAGCATTAATTTCCGCGGCCTGCAATTCAGCAGTGATGAGGCGCAATTGCCAATCGGCTTGCAAAACTATGCGCCTGTGATCCGTGGCACAGCGCGCAGTAATGCGCTGGTCGAAATCCGTCAAAATAATTACTTGGTGTACAGCATGAATGTTGCGCCGGGCAATTTTGAAATCGCCGATTTATCTGGTGTGAACGACAGCGGCGATTTGGAAATCAAAATTATTGAAAGTGACGGCTCCGTCCGTACTTATATGCAGCCGTATGCATCTATACCGAATATGGTGCGCGCTGGGCAGCATAAATATCAGATCACTGCAGGGCAATACCGCAGCGGTTCAGGCGCGGAGCTGCCGTATTTTGGCCAGCTGACCTATACGCTGGGCTTCAACAATTTTCTGACGCCGTATGTAGGCGTGCTGGCTGCAGAGGATTATCACTCCGTTGCAGGTGGCACCGCGTGGTCATTGGGAAATTGGGGCGCCGTTTCTGCCGACCTGAGCTATGCCCGCAATACCTTATTCAGCGGCCGTCAAGAAGACGGCTTAGCTGTGCGTGTGAACTATGCAAAATCCATCAATACACTGGGAACTGATATTCACCTGACCGGGTCTCATTACAGTGAGCAGTATTTCAGCTTTGCAGATGCTGTACAAGAAAAAGCGCAGTGGCAGAATGGCGCGTATAAGTATCAGTACCAAAACTCATCGGCAGTCAATGAGCCCGCAAATTCTGCTGATATTCAAACACAGTCCTATTATTCGCCTGTGTTTTTCAATAGAAAAACTCAGTATCAAATTTCACTGAATCAGCGTCTTGGCAAATGGGGGCAGCTGTATGCCAATGTGTCCGATACTCAGTTTTGGCAAAAGGAATACAATCAGCACAATTGGCAGATTGGCTATAATAACAATATTCAGCGTATGTCTTATGGCCTGTATTATCAAAACAGCAGGAGCCTATTCAGCGGTTCTGACTATTCTGTTGGGCTGAATTTGAGCCTGCCGATTGATACGCCGAAATCCTTTAAGCAGCATGATGTTATTGTCAATAACAGCGCGCTCTATTCTGAAAGCTCGGGCGCAACCCTGCAAAGCGCGCTGTCTGCAAGCTTTTTGAAGGATAAAAACCTGCAGGCGCAGTTGCTGGCGGGGCATTCTGAAAAAAGCGGCGATCATTTTAATGTGAATGCAGCATATCGGGGAATCAAAGGCAATGCCAATGTCGGATATGCTTATGCAGATCAATACCAGCAGCTGTATGCAGGGGTGAGCGGCGGCCTGCTTGTGCATTCTCAAGGGGCAGTCTTCGGGCAGCAAATGTATAATTCGCCGATTTTGATTGAAGCCAAAGGCGCCAGCGATATCCGTATTGAAAATCAAACTGGTTTAAAATTGGATAAGCATGGCTATGCTATTATCAGCAGCAGCAATCCTTATGCAAAAAACCGTGTGGCGCTGCAGGCGGAAGATTTAGGGCAAAATATCTTTATTGATGAATTGGTGAAGAATGATATTGTTCCTACTAAATATGCGATTGTGAAAGTAAAATTTGATGTGAAGACAGGTTACAGCGTGCTGGTCAATTTGAACTATAAAGGCCATGGGTTGGCAGCCGGTACGGAAATCAGCGATGTGAAAGGCCTCAACCATTATGGCTTGGTAGGATTAGATAGCCAGGCTTACCTGACTAATGTTGAGTCAGGGCAGGTTTTGACCGCGAAATGGGGCAGTGCTGAAAACCAGCAGTGTCATTTTAGTTTACCGCAGCTCAGCAGCCGTGATATTGGTTACGATGAACTGGCATTAATATGTGAAGCAGGAGAATCTAAATGAAGCGCAAATGGCTTTCACTACTTTTGAATGCATTTTTAATCGTCATCAGTCTAAGTGCTGTGCAAAGTGCATCGGCCATGCGCTGCCTGTCCGGCGGCAAAGCGACCAGCAATTTTAATATTGACACAGCAAAAAACACCACCAATACCACAAATGTCGGCACGATTACGGTCACCAGTTTTAATAGTGCAACCAATGCATTATTGTGGGAGTCGCAAACTTATTCATCGACGTTCACCTGTTATGATGATGCAACGACCAACTCCAATGAATATGCTTATTTATATGTCGATGATGCTGCGAAAAAATTAGCGACCGATTTTGGCAACTCTAATTTAATTATGGGCATCCGTTTTAATGGCCAAGAATATCCCATTACAAAAACCACCGATACAATCGCGACCGGCAAGCGCGCGCTCAGCTATCAATCTGATAACTACTGGTCTACCTCAAGAGCTTCTCAAAATTGTAATTTGATTGGTAAAAATAATTGGTTAAGTTCAAAGCGTTGTGCAGATCCTCAAACCATTACCTTAACCTATTCTTTATATATTAAGGCGCGCGGTTCAGGCAGCAATTTTCCTGCAACGGTGAAAAACTATGATGTTTTCCAGCTTGACGGTATTGGCGGGCGCAACGGCAACGGCAATTTTCAGGAAAAAGTCAGCGGGGTTCAAATCAATTATGTGGAATGTGTCCCTGTGCTGAGCACGCAGAGTGTGGATTTGGGCAAGTACTATGCTTATCAGGATTTAAATACCGTTCTAAGAAAAACGCCATTTACCATTAATGTCACCACCAATGGCAAAGACTGCGCAAAATATCCTTTTGTTGGCGTGTTCAGTTCGGCGTATAAAGTGGATGATCAAACGGTCACTGCCATAGAAACAGGCATGAAAGATGTGGTGGGAATCCGCCTGTTTGAATCAGGAAACAGCGCGCCTTTGAGCTTAAATGACACGGTTGATTTTGGCTACAGTACAGGAACGCAGCTGAGTAAAAACTTTGAAGCGGGCGTATTGTTTCTGAAAAAGCCTGTAAATGCTGGAAAATTCACCTCTGTCATTAATTATGAAGTCTATTTTAAATAGCGGCTGAACCGCTGTAGCCTCGGTATTTATCAGGCTGAGGCAGTTTCCTGTGATGTTTACAATCTTGGAAATGAGCAGGAGCTTGAGCCTAAATTCATTCGGCCTGTTTGAGTCTAAGGTTTGGATTGACTGTGCAAAATATAGCGGATTGCATCTATGTATTTAGGATGCATGTGGCTGGCATCCATGCCCAGAAAATATGGCGCAGCCATCCAGAAAAAACTGAAGACATAGCCATAATCATCTAAGGTTTGATATTGCCACTGTTCCACTAAGCTTAGAGCCTATCCAGTATTAATTTCATTCTTTTTTAGCAATTGAAAAAATAATTTGTTAAATTCCCCCATGAGAAAACCATATCCCAGCGACATTAGTCGAGAAGCTTTTAAAGAAATTGAACCGCTACTATTGAGCGGAAAAAAACAAACACGTCCAAAAGTCGTTGATGTCTATGAAGTATTTTGCGCATTGCTCTATATTCTAAAAAGTGGATGCCAATGGAGTATGCTTCCTCGAGACTTCCCACCTAAAAGCACTGTGCATTATTACTTCTCGATTTGGAATAAAAAGTCTTCAGAAACTGAACCTAGCATACTTGAGCAAGCTTTAAAAAAATGTAGTTGGCGAGGCCCGTATCAGCAATGGACGGAAAGAACAAACGAGCTTTATCATGATTGATTCACAAAGTGTAAAAAACACAGATACTGCACGTGATAAAGGGTATGATGCTGGTAAAAAAGTTTCAGGCATTAAAAGACATATTATTGTTGATACTGAAGGTCTCCCGCATGGAACATTGGTTACGACAGCAGATAAAACAGATCGTCAAGGTGCGTTAGATAATAACTTTGCATAAAGATAGCTTACAAAATGTAGAGGTTGTACTTGTTGATGGCGGTTATACAGGTGAACGCTTTTCTTTGGCTGTTAATAATTTAATCGGATCCCGAGTTGATGTAGCTAAACGAAGTGAATTGCATAAATTTGCAGTCATTCCACAACGCTGGGTTGTGGAAAGATCATTTGCTTGGTTAGAAAAGTGTAGAAGGCTCTGGAAAAACTGTGAAAAGCACCTAAATACGAGTCTTCAGTTCATTAATTTAGCCTTTTTAAGGCTACTTTTGCATAGAAATTATTCTGGATAGGTTCTTAAAAATGATGCAAAAAGATGAACTCTGGTTGAAATAGCCTAAGTATGTTGAAAGGGGTATTGTTTAGAAATTTCCTTATCATAAGTAAACCGTCTTTATGAAAATCATCATGCTGACTTTGATTCATAATAAGGGGAATTTAAAAGCTTTAGCATCACAGTTTGATTACTGGATTTTAGACAATAGTGTGAAGATTAGCGCTTTGGTAAATCGATGAGCTAAAGTGTGTGATTCATAGAGATCGTTTCAATTTAGCGATCTCTAAATCCATCTTGTAATTGGCGTGTTGAATCCGTTCATTGGATGGGTTGTATTGCTTCTGGACCTCATCAGAGAAAGGGGTTTCTTCACATAATTCAAAGTACCTTTCCATCGGTGTTTTACCTTTCAAAGCTGAATGTGGTCTCATCCAGTTATAGTAATGCTGCCATTCGGCTAGCTTGTCTTGGATATCTTCAGAATTAATATCGACAGTAGCGTAGAACTCAGATTTATCAGTCTTTTGAGAACGCTCTACCTTGCCATTCAAATGAGGTGAACCTGGTTTATTTGGCCTAAATTTGATTCCTTGCTGCATCAATTTTTTCTGTACTTTTTCAGCAAAAAATTCCCGCCCACGATCGGTCTGTATTCGCTGTATGGGAAAAGGCATTTCTTCAATTACGCAGTCTAAAAAGTCGAGCGTATTCGCTGCTGTTCGGCGTTTATATATCCTTAAAACGCGATATCGTGTGCAGTCATCGATAGATGTGTACTGATATAGCCCAGGACCCAATTTACAGGTATCCATTTGAATTCTATCGCCTGGTAATGGGCGTTCATAACGAATGAAATCTACTTTACGACGGAATTTTTTAATCGGTTTGATTTGATGGTTGGATAGTACTTTATGGATAGTCGCTTAGGACAACGAGACTCCGTGCAGCCTCATCAATTCTGTTTGCAAACGTCGAGCACCCAGATTTCTAGCCGAGCGCATTTCCAATATTAAGGCCTCTAGCTCAGCATTGATTTTAGTATTTGGAGATTTTAATGGGCGTTTACTCTGACTACTTAATCCATCAATACCTTGCTCAGAATATCGTTTCCACCACTTGCGTAATGTTGGTCTAGAAATGCCACATCTCCGACAGACTAGGCCAGCATCATTGGTCTCTTCAAATAATTTAACCCATACGAGTCTTTGTTGAATTTCTCTGTTCATAGACACCAATTATATTGAAATGATGTCTATGAATCACACAATTTATGGGACAGCAGTGGCTTAGAGCTCCCATTTTTTGTTAGCTTTCTAAGTCCCTATGTTAATTTGAAGAATACTTCATCATAACGTCCGAATACAGCTATATTTTTTTGATTTCTACAATATCACTTGATTCAATTAGCGATTGGATATTACCAAATAAACTTTGAATATAATCAGAGGCTATATGGATATCTAAATCCTCTCTGCTACGCCATTCTTCTAAGAAGAAATATCTACTCGAGTCATTTTCGCTAATATAAAGCTCATATTTCAAGCATCCTTCTTCGTGAAGCGTAGGCTCTATTACACTTTTTAAAAGCGCTTCTAACGTCTCTTTTTGATCTGACTTTGCCTTAAAGTTCGCAATTACTGAAATAGTCATTATTTCACCTTTAATTTGTTTTAGAAGTTTTCTAGTACAATTTTGCCTTTTGACTTGCCTGATTCAAGCAACTTATGCGCCTTCTCCAAGTTTGCAGCGTTAATTTTGCCTAGATTTTGGTTGAGGGTACTTCTAATTTTTTGCTGGTCAACTAATTGGGCAACCTGTTGCAATAAATCACCTTGCTTTTCAATATCATCGGTTTCATACATTGAACGGGTGAACATCAACTCCCAATGGATAGAAATAGATTTAGTCTTAAACGGCATAATATCAAAGGTTTGTGGATCATCGATCAATCCAAGCTTACCTTGTGGTGCAATCAGAGAAACTATTTGCTTGATATAGGTTTCTGTATGATTTGTAGAGAATACATATTTTGGTTTTTCAATGCCTAGTGTCTCGATTTGTTCGTTTAAATCTTTGCTATGATCAATGACATGGTCGGCACCAAGTGATTCCACCCAAGATTTCGTTTCTTTCCGTGAAGCTGTTGCTATAACGGTCAGATTTGTTTTTGCTTTTAGGAGTTGGATAGCAATTGATCCTACACCGCCTGCACCACCAATAATTAGAATACTGCCAACTTCTGTTTCTGAAATTTGAAACCGATCAAACAGCATTTCCCATGCCGTTATTGCAGTTAATGGCAATGCTGCTGCTTCTGCATTAGATACTGTAATTGGTTTAAGACTGATAATTCGTTCATCGACTGCTTGAAACTCAGCATTACTACCATCTCGGGTTAAATCGCCAGCATACCAAACAGAATCTCCTACTTTAAACGAGGTAACTTTTGAGCCAATTTCAATAATTTCACCAACGGCATCCCAACCTAAAATACGATTATTTGCTTCAGACGAATTTTTTCTCACTTTGGTATCAACTGGATTCACAGAGATTGCCTGAACTTTTACCAGTACATCACGCTCCTTAAGCATAGGCTTCGCTTTTTCAATATCTACCAATGAATTTTTAAAATCATCATGGTTATTGATAACATACGATACGGCTTTCATAGATTTGTCCTCAACTTTAAAAAAATATAGTAAAAATGGGAGCGAAGTGCTCCCATTTTATGTTATTCAATCATTAAAACTCTTGGCTCGTTGGGCGCAAAACAATTTCATTAATATCTACATCCGCAGGCTGTTCAATTGCATAAGCAATTGCTCGAGCGACTGAGTCAGCTGGTATAGCTTGTTTGTAGAAATCAGTAACAAACTCTGAACTTTCTTTATGAGAAGAACCGAATTTTAGTTCTGACTCAATTGCACCAGGCTCAATAGTCGTCGTTCTAATTGTTCCCCCAACTTCATGACGAAGGCCTTCAGAGATGGCTCTTACAGCAAACTTAGTACCGCTATAAACAGTACCTCCTGGACTAAATACTTTTAACCCTGCAACAGATGCGAGATTAATAAAGTGTCCAAAGTTTTGTTTTTGGAAAACAGGCAGTGTCGCTGCTATACCATAAAGAACACCTTTAATATTAATGTCGATCATACGATCCCATTCATCAACTTTTAGCTCACTTAATGGTGCAATAGACATTAATCCAGCATTGTTTACCAATACATCGATTTGACCAAATGCGCTTAATGCCTTTTCAATAAGTGCTTGTACTTCATGTGGTTTGGTTATATCCATACCAATAAATTCAGCTTGACCACCTTCAGCACGAATGTCGTGAACAATAGCCTCTAATTTTTCAGTACGTCTAGCACCAAGTACAACCTTTGCACCTTTTTTAGCAAGTAAGCGAGCAGTAGCTTCACCTAAACCACTACTTGCACCAGTGATAACAATAACTTTATTTTCTATATTATTCATACAAGTAACCTTCAACCTATCTGTCAATCATATTTGATGGGTTAAGTATTACAGCCTTGTTAGTTATAATAAATGAATAATATTATCTTTCAGAATTCCTATTTACGGAATAATTACCATAACACAGGATTGGACATGCAGAACAAATTGGAAATGATGCGTATCTTTTGTGTCGCAGCAGAGTCTCGAAATTTTAAAGAGGCAGCAACTCAACTGGGTATTTCCCCACAGGTAGTGACACGGGCAATAAAAGAGCTAGAAGAGCAGCGCGGAGAAATTCTGTTCTACAGGAGTACTCGACAAATTAAAATTACTGCTGATGGTGAGCGTTTGGCAAAGCAAGCACGTTTTGCGGTGGGATCGATCGATGCTTTGCTTGTAAAAGACACCAAGGAAAAACGAGATGAAATGCATGGGACCGTCCGTCTTACTGTGTCGTCTGTGTTAGGGCGTAAATTGGTAGTACCTGCACTAGCGGAATTTGCCACACGTTATCCAGATATTGTCGTGGATTGTGTGCTAACAGATTCACACTCGGATGTGATCGATGAGCGAATAGATATCGGGATCAGATTTGGATTTTTGCCGGACAATCGATATGTAGCAAGGGAATTGGCGAAAGTGAACTTTTATTCTGTGGGTACGCCAGAGTTAATTGATAAGGTTGGAATGCCTAAAAAAATTATTGACCTTGATAAATACCCTTTAACAGCACTAGTCGATCATAAAACAGGGCGTTACTGGCCATGGACATTCACCGAAAGTCGAAGCTTTACGCCATCAAAGCCCCGTTTTATTACAGATGATCTAGAAGCTGAATTTCAAGCGATTCTCGCTGGAGTTGGATTCGGACACATGCCTGGATTTCTAGTTTTGCCGTGGCTTAGGAGTGGTAAGCTCATTCAGATACTTCATGAGGAAACCTCTCCCGTTTGGCGCTTGTATTTATATCGTCCACAGCGGGGCCCGACACCTTTGCGAATCCGAGCATTGTTTGATTACTTAGCGGAAGTGCTGGGCCATATAGAAACCTGAATCAGATGGAACTAACCTTTTTTCTAGAAAGTAGAAATCAGATAAGACCATCATGTATTCAGAGTAACTACAATTTTTCCTATTTGCTGATTTGATTCAAGATAGCGCTGAGCATCATGCATGTCCTCAAAGTTAAAGCAACAGTCGATCACTGGACGAAGATATCCTGCACCTATACTGCTAAGAATAAATCGTCTGGCTTGCTCCCTTAGAACAGGGTCATGCAGAACCTCAAGGAACAAAAAACCTCGCATGGTTAAGCTCTTGCGTAATGCAACTTTAAGCGGAAATGGTGTGATCTCAGGGCTAAGTGCACCATGCATAACCATCGTTCCTCCTACAGACATCGCTTTTGCAATCTGTTCAATATGAGGCCCTCCTACAGCATCGAAGGCGACATCAAGATGTTCTCCACCTAAACGTAATACAAGCGCCTCATACAAATCTGGTTCATCTTCAGTGGCTATAACATTTTTAACACCGAGATCCAGTAAACGTTGCTTTTTCTCTATCGTCTGTGTACTTGCAATGACCTTAGCTCCCGCTGCTTCAGCTATCTGTATCGCAGCTAGTCCTACGCTACTTGAAGCTGCTGTGATCAAGATCGTTTTTCCTTTCGAAACTCCACCAGCATGGATTACACCACCCCAAGCCGTTAAATACTGCATCCAGATTGAAGAAGCTTCTTCCCAGCTTAAACTATCGGGTTTGTGAACTAAAAAAGTTTCTGGAATCAGAAGCTTGTCCGCATATGTCCCATATTTGGCTAGATTGTCAGTCGGAAGAATCGATACTGCATCTCCTGGAGAAAATTGGCGTACACCTTCACCTATCGCAAGAACTATGCCTGCTCCCTCATATCCCAGACGAGAAGGGAATACTGCCTTTTGAATATAAGTACCACGCCGAAACATTACATCAGCCCGGTTGAGTCCGATCGTTTTCATCTGGATTAGAACTTCTCCTGCTGCTGGTAAAGCAACAGGAAGTGTTTCTAATGTCAGAACATCTGTATCTCCAATACAATTGAAGCGCCAAGTCTTGGCCTGAAGTGCGTTAAATGACATCAATCACGACCTTAATATTGGCAGAGCGATCTTGAACAGCATCATGAGCCTCAATCGCTTGGTCTAGAGTAAAATGACGAGGATCAACAATAGGACGCAGTTTACCTTCCTCAACGAGACGAGTCGCGATCTTAAGGACATCACCATGATGAGCACGGCGATTGCCTGTTAACATCGGCATTAGGACGAATACGCCAGACACTGTGGCACACCGTAGAGATGAACTCGCTAAATTATGATTACCAAATGCAGCACAGCTGGTAATGTGGCCATAGTGAGTTGTCATGGAAAGTGAAGCTTCGAGTACTGGACCACCCACAGTGTCGTAAACAATGTTAAAACCTTGACCCTCAGGGCTTGCAGCAATAATGTCATCGGAAGATGCTGTTGTGTAATCGAGAGGTGTTGCACCGAGTTCTGAAATCAGTGATTGATCAGCTGTACGACCAGTCGCCCAAACATTTGCATCAAGTGCTTTTGCAAGCTGAACAACCATATAGCCAACGCCACCAGCACCACCCTGAACCAGTACAGTTTGCCCTGGTTGGACCTTCGCATTATCCACTAAACCTTCCCAAGCCGTGAGAAACGTCAATGGTAGTACTGCTGCCTCGCGCATAGAGATATTGCGTGGCTTTAATGCGATCAGATCAGCATCTGCTACAACATATTCTGCTAAAGATCCTTGAAGACCACGAACGCCACCTATCAGACCGTAAACTTCATCTCCGACGTTGAAGTGGGTGACACCTTCACCAACAGCAGTGACAACCCCAGCCATATCCGTTCCCAACACGGCAGGAAGCTCTGGCATAGCATATGGTGCTTCACCAAGACGAATTTTATAATCAATAGGGTTTACACCACTAGCATGAATACGGACTAGAACTTGCCCAGCCTCTGGTTGAGGTATAGGGAGTTCTACACGTGTAAATTCATGATCACCAAAATTTTCTAGGATAAGAGCATTCATCATCTTATTCATAGTTGTTCCTTATTCTTAACTAGGGGATGATATGCACAGTACCAAAATAAATTAATCCAATAAATGATATTTATAGGATTTAATAATTCCTAAATAATGAATAGTAAACATCATCCGCTCACTAAAAATATTCTAGTACAGTCTGTAAAGGCAGTTTAATCTAAACTGTCGGTAGTATTTTCAAGGCTTGAAACGTTCAAAATATCTACAAAGTGGCTAAAATTTGAAACATAATTCTAAAAGGTCACAGCATTACAAAGAACATGAGACAAAATAAAAAATGGGAGCTAAAAGTCCCATTTTTTTTGTGACTTTCGCATAAGCTCTATGATGTTAATTTAAAAAAACTAAAAACAGGGATAGAAAATTTTCGCTAAAGATCTTTTTAATTTTCGATTTATAAAAATTATTGCTTTTTTTATACTATGGGGTACTATAGTATTAATGCTAGCAAATAAGGAGGTCTGATGCCTAATCAGGTTGAAGACAAAAAAAAGATTCTTCTACGCGTCAGAAAGATCAAAGGTCAGACGCAAGCGATTGAAAAAGCGTTAGAAGACAATGTGGAATGTGGTGCAATTCTGCAACAAATATGCTCTGTGCGTGGTGCTATTAATGGTTTGATGAATGAAATGTTGGAGGTTCATTTAAAGGACACTTTAGTATCAGGTGAAACCACAGAACAACAACGAAAAGAAGAATTGGCTGAAATCGCCAAGATTCTAAAATCATATTTAAAATAGATCTGTATAAGGAATTATTCCATGAAGTCACGTGCTGCTGTTGCGTTTGGTCCTGGTCAACCTCTTCAAATTGTTGAAGTTGATGTTGCACCACCAAAGAAAGGTGAAGTATTAATTAAGATCTCCCATACCGGTGTGTGTCATACAGATGCATTTACTTTGTCTGGCGATGATCCTGAAGGTGTTTTTCCGGCTATTCTCGGGCATGAAGGTGCTGGTGTTGTAGTTGAGGTTGGTGAAGGCGTGACTAGCGTCAAACCAGGTGATCATGTTATTCCACTTTACACTGCTGAATGTGGCGAGTGCGTATTCTGTAAATCTGGAAAATCGAACTTGTGTATTTCCGTTCGCGAAACTCAAGGTAGAGGCGTAATGCCAGATGGTACCACTCGTTTTTCCTACAATGGTCAACCGATTTACCACTATATGGGCTGCTCAACGTTCAGTGAATACACTGTAGTGGCAGAGGTATCATTGGCTAAAATCAATCCTGAAGCCAATCACGAACATGTCTGCTTACTGGGTTGTGGGGTAACAACGGGTATCGGTGCAGTACATAACACGGCTAAAGTACAAGAAGGTGATAGTGTTGCGGTCTTTGGTTTAGGTGGTATTGGTCTGGCAGTCGTACAAGCCGCACGTCAAGCTAAAGCAGGGCGTATTATTGTGGTTGACATGAATCCAGATAAATTTGCGCTGGCAAAAGAGTTTGGTGCAACGGACTTCTTGAACCCTAAAGATTACGATAAACCAATCCAGCAAGTCATTGTCGAAATGACTGGCTGGGGTGTAGATCATTCATTTGAATGTATTGGTAACGTGAATGTGATGCGTGCAGCTCTTGAAAGTGCACACCGTGGCTGGGGACAATCCGTAATTATTGGTGTAGCTGGCGCAGGTCAGGAAATCTCTACCCGTCCATTCCAACTGGTTACTGGTCGTAAATGGCTAGGTTCTGCCTTTGGTGGCGTAAAAGGTCGTACGCAACTTCCAGGAATGGTTGAAGATGCCATGAAAGGTAAAATTCAATTAGAACCATTTGTGACACATACGATGGGCTTGGATCAGATCAATGAAGCCTTTGATCTAATGCATGAAGGTAAGTCAATTCGTACTGTAATTCATTACGAATAATTCCGTCAGACCTTATAGTTTTCCATGCATGTGAATCATGAATGACATTCATGGAATCCTCTAAAACGGCACATTATCTGTAAAACCGATCTATCTGTGTAGGCATCGTGTATAGGTTCAACAAACCTGCCTACATTTTAAATCTTAATCACTATTCTCTGTGGAGAATGTCAGACTCTTTGTTTACTCGATTTCTCATGAAGTCTTGCTCAACATAGGTAATTGATTATGGAAATAATTGAGAAACATGCTTCTTTTGGTGGATCGCAAGAAGTGTATCGCCATCAGTCAACAGCATTAAACTGTTCAATGAAATTCTCAATATATCTGCCACCTCATGACAAAGATGAGCGGTTGCCAGTTTTATATTGGTTATCAGGGCTGACTTGCAACGAACAGAACTTTATTACTAAAGCCGGAGCACAAAAGTATGCGGCTGAACATAAAGTCATTATTGTTGCAACAGATACCAGCCCACGTGGAGAGGATGTACCAGATCATGCAGATTATGATTTAGGCCAAGGCGCAGGATTCTATGTGAATGCAACACAAGCACCCTGGTCGCAGCATTTCAAAATGTATGATTATATTGTGGAAGAGCTCAGAAATCTGATTGACCTAAATTTTCCGACCAATCAAGTCCAAAGCATTATGGGGCATAGCATGGGTGGTCATGGTGCATTAGTAATTGGGTTAAAAAATCCTGAGCTGTATAAAAGTATTTCTGCTTTTGCACCAATTGTTGCACCTAGCCAAGTACCTTGGGGGAAAAAGGCTTTTACACACTATCTAGGTGAAACCGAAACTTTATGGAAAAGCTATGATGCGATTGAATTAATCAAAAACGCTGAAGTTCATTTACCTATTTTAGTCGATCAGGGAACAGCTGATGATTTTCTTGAAGAACAGTTAAGGCCTAAGCTTCTTAGTGATATTTGTTTGGAACAAGAATATCCTCTTACACTTAACCTAAGAGAAGGGTATGACCATAGCTATTACTTCATTGCGAGCTTTATAGAGAAACATATAGAGTTCCACAGCAAATTCCTAGCTAAATAACTTTCATAGATATGAGGATGTACAATGTTGTTCTTGAGTGCTTCTTGAGCAATATAATTTCCAGATGAAGAGGTCAGGTTATAAATCTAAGGTAGAGTCAATTGATCCTTATATAACTAAGATTGAATTTAATCATCTCATATCTTAATTTTTTGATTCAAATGTTATTGATATTAACTTGAATAAATTCATAGCATTATGTCGAAATAAAAACCTAAATTTTGGCTCAGCTATGGGATGTTTTTTAACTTTTATACAACAAAACTTTCTGACATGCATACATTAGCAATGACAGAATCAGTTTGAATTTTAATCAATTGTGGAGTTTTAGTCATGCTTAAAACAGCTTTATATGTCCGTCTTGAAGCTAAACCGGGTAAAGAAGACGAAGTGGAAGCTTTCCTTAAAGCCGGTTTACCTATTGTAATGGAAGAACCTGCGACAGTTGCGTGGTTTGGCTTACGTCTTGGACCTACAACATTTGGTATTTTTGATGCATTTCCTGATGAGGCGGGTCGCCAAGCGCATTTATCTGGCAAGGTTGCAGCTGCGTTGATGGCTCAGGCCGAAGAGCTATTTTCAGAGCCACCGTCTATTGAAAAAGTAGATGTTTTGGCGAGTAAACTACCAGCTTAAACCGACGCTTAAATGTATGAGGGTGCTGCCTGAAATTTTGAATGAAAGGCAGCACTTTAACGCTTTGAGGTTTGTCAGAGGCTTTTTATTCAAGTTGGGCTACTTTATTTATTGGCTTAATCCCATCATTTAAATGGGTCAATATCCAAAACAGGGCAGGGTAAATATACGAATGCAACTATTTACATGCTTTATATTGAACCAATCTATCTAATTTACTGTCGCATTTGTACATCTGCTAAACCCTGCCAATCTGCTTTTAAAATATTCAATCATTGCTATTTTGTATGAGCCATTCACTGTTTTAGCCAATGCGTTCACGACCATGTCAATAGTCATACATGTTTATACTTTCCATCCAACAATCGCTCGTGAAAATACATCAATAATAAAAGTGGTATAGAACAAGCCTGAATGTGTTTAACCATCACTCAAGTCACAAGATGAAATAATTTTTTTATAAAAATAGACGACTGGTCTATTTTTATGTATAGTTAGCACATGGTGCAGTCAAAAGCCGCAGTGTTGTCCAATTTTTTAAAGTTTATTTGATGAATAACGGTGGTTTTTCAAATCAATTAGCTGATCATCCTAGGATAAAAATATGCTGAATTTTAACTTTTATAATCCGACCCGCATTATTTTTGGTGGCGATACAATAGCTAAAATCAATGACTATGTGCCTACAGAAGCAAAAGTATTAATGTTGTTTGGTGGTGAAAGTGCACGTAAGAATGGTACTTTAGCTGAGGTGCGTGAAGCATTAGGTGCAAGAGAAATTCATGAATTTGGCGGAATTGAGCCGAATCCGAGTTATGAAACCCTCATGAAAGCTGTAGAGCTGATTCGTGAACAAAAGATTGATTTCTTGATGGCTGTCGGTGGTGGATCGGTAATTGATGGTACTAAATTTATTGCAGCAGCAGTCAATTATACAGGGGATACATGGGAGATTTTAGAAACCCATGGTACTAAAATTACTCAAGCTTTGCCTTTTGCGAGTGTACTCACCCTTCCGGCAACTGGTTCAGAAATGAATAGCGGTGGGGTAGTCACCAGAAAATCGACCCAAGCCAAATTGTCATTTAGCAGCCCCTATGTTTTTCCGCAATTTTCCGTACTGGATCCGAATAAAACTTTTAGCTTGCCGACGCGCCAATTAGCAAATGGCGTGGTCGATGCATTTGTTCATGTCATGGAACAGTACTTAACTTACCCTGTCAATGCACAAGTACAAGATCGTTTTGCCGAAGGTCTATTGCAAACTCTGATTGAGATTGGACCGAAAATCTTGGAAGATTCAGCAGATTATGACACGCGTGCGAATTTGATGTGGGCTGCTAGCATGGCACTGAATGGGCTAATTGGAGCTGGTGTACCACAAGATTGGTCAACCCATTTGATTGGACATGAGCTCACGGCTTTATATGGTATTGATCATGCTCGTACCTTGGCCATTGTGTTGCCGTCCAATCTACAAGTGCGTCGTCAAGAGAAGCGAGAAAAATTACTACAGTATGCAGCTCGTGTCTGGCAGATTATCGAAGGTGATGAAGAACAACGTATTGATACTGCTATTGCTCGTACTCGAGCCTTCTTTGAGCAACTTGGATTGCCGACTCGTCTTAGCGATTATGGACTGGGGGAGACAGATATTGAGATCATCATTACGCAACTTAAATCACATAATCTTACACAGCTAGGCGAACATAAAAATGTTTCATTAGAGATCAGTCGCCAAATTCTCGAGATGAGCATCTAAGCTAAATGCGCGTATCTGGCATGCTCTGACCCTGTAACAATGCTCCTCAATCATGAAAATTATCGAAGAAATAACATGAAAATTTTATTCGTTTTAACCTCACATGATCAACTTGGCAATACTGGTAAGAAAACAGGTTTCTGGCTAGAAGAACTTGCTGCACCGTATTACACCTTTATTGACTCTGGTGCTGAAGTTACGCTGGCGTCGCCTCAAGGTGGGCAGCCACCACTAGATCCGAAAAGTAATTTAGCCGATGCTCAAACTGAAACCACTCATCGTTTTGAAGCAGATCCAACTGCAATGCAAGCATTGGCACAGACGCATAAACTTAGCGAAATTTCTGTAGCTGATTATGATGCAGTGTTTTATCCAGGCGGGCATGGCCCATTGTGGGATTTAGCAGAAGATCCGATTTCAATTTCTCTGATTGAACAGGCGATTCAGTCTGGCAAACCTGTTGCAGCAGTGTGTCATGCCCCAGGTGTTCTTCGTCATGTGAAAGCGAGTAATGGAGCGCCTTTAGTTAGCGGTAAATTAGTGACTGGTTTCACTAATACTGAGGAGGCCGCTGTAGGTTTGACTGAAATTGTACCATTTTTAGTTGAAGACATGCTTAAAGAAAACGGTGGTCATTATTCTAAAGTAGATGATTGGCAAGTATATGTTCAAGTAGATGGCTTGCTGGTTACTGGACAAAATCCAGCCTCTTCTGCTGCAACTGCCTCAGCATTACTTCAATTGTTGAAATAAAGAGTAGCTAGTGTCTGTTGTGGTGCTTAGCAGTGAATAAAACTTCTGACTCTGAGCAACTGGCGCAATAAGCAAAATAACCCTCATTTAATGGTGAAGGGCCTGAGTGAATAGCTTTCCTTCCTTTATTTTTCTATATACAGGAAGGATGGGTATTTAATTTAGATCAATTAAGTCATGACGACTTGGATACAGTGAAATGAAAGACAGCAAACTTTTTCAAAACTTAAGCTTAGGCCCTTATGTTTTGCAAAACCGTATTGTATTGCCACCATTAACGCGGTCGCGCAGTACTCAGCCAGGGAATATTCCAAATGAACTGATGGCAACCTATTATCAACAGCGTGCCGGGGCAGGATTTATGGTCACCGAAGGTACGCAAATCGAGCCACGTGGTCAAGGCTATGCTTGGACTCCCGGTATTTACAGCCCTGAACAGATTGCTGGATGGCGTAAAGTGACGGAAGCAGTGCATGCTAAAGGAGGCATTATTTTTGCACAACTTTGGCATGTTGGGCGTGTTTCACATACATCTTTGCAACCCGATCATGCATCACCGGTCGCGCCCTCGGCTATTAGGGCTGATAGTAATGTTAAAGTCTTTATTGAGACCGGGCCCAATGCGGGGGCCTTGGCTGATCCTTCAATGCCACGTGCTTTAAGCAATGCAGAAGTTAAAGAATTAGTGCAACTCTATGCTCAAGCAGCGCGTAATGCCTTGGCTGCTGGTTTTGATGGAGTTGAAATTCATTGTGCAAATGGTTATTTGGTGAACCAATTTATCTCTGCACATAGTAACCACCGTGAAGATGAATATGGTGGATCACTAAACAATCGTTTGCGTTTTTTACGTGAAGTAGTAGAGGCAGTTGCTGAGGTAGTTGGTGCAGATCGTTTAGGAGTGCGTTTTGCCCCCTTATTTGAAAGTACAGAGGAAGATCGTGTCTACATGGGTTTAGTTGAAGATGATCCACATGTGACTTATATTGAGGCCATAAAGATACTTGAAGAAGTTGGGATTGCCTATTTATCGATTGCAGAAGCTGATTGGGATAATGCACCAGAACTTCCTCATGATTTTCGTAGAGATGTCAGAGACACTTTCAGTGGTCGGATTATTTACGCAGGTCGATATACGGCAGAAAGAGGGACTCGAATTTTAGAGGCAGGGCTGGCCGATTTAATTGCATTTGGACGCCCATTTATTGCGAATCCAGATTTACCCGATCGCATCGCTAATGGCTGGCCATTGAATGCAGTAGATGCAAGCACTTTGTATGGTGGGACGGAAAAAGGCTATATTGATTATCCAGCTTACGCAGATTAATATCGACTAAGTAAGTTATTTTGCCAACCTTTGTGGTTGGCAAAATAAGGGCTTAGGATTGCTGTTGCCAGCACAATTTCTTGTTAAAACAAATTCTTAAAATTTTTTAGCTGTGTAATGAGCCAACCAGCCAGTGGAAAAGAAATCAGTTGCGTTACTGGCACTAATACTATGACTTCAATCAACACCATCATCGGGAAACTTTGATGCTGAGTAATTGGCTTTAATAAAGTGAGAACCAGTAATAAGGTGGGATATAAGCCTAAATAACCAACTAAAATACGAGTCATGAGGGCTTTAGAAGGAGAATTCATTGTGCGCTATACTCATGGATTGTAAATTGATCTAATAGCAACACAATAATAGGTAATCATTGGACTGCTATCATGAATTATTAATTATGTAGTTGATATTTAATTTTTATGAATCTTCACTTTTTAATAGAAATTTAGTTGCTCTCAGAGCTTGATGTAATGGTGTTTTATCTTTTTGCAACTTACTCAGTAATGCTGCACCTAACCACATTTGGTAAAGTACTTGTGCCAAAGTAGAGGCCTCGGTATCTGCTTGGATAGACTGATCCTGTTTTCCCAAATCAATTAAACCAGCAATACGTTGGATTACATCATCAACGCCAGCGGACATAATCGAGCGCATATCTTCAGATAGATCGGCAACTTCTGCGGCAAGTTTCACAATTAAACAGCTATCCGCCCAACCACACTGTGTTTCAGGATCTTCTATCCATAAATTAAAATACTCAATCAGCTTTTGATAAGGGGATTTATCACAACGCCATACATCATTTAAACGGACTTGGTAATTGTCTACATAATGCTGTACCAATTCACATCCGAAAGCTTCCTTAGATTGGAAATAATGATAAAACGAGCCTTTAGGGATTTCACAGCTCTGTAAAATTTCCTGTAATCCTACGCCAGTAAAACCTTTATGCAAAATCAGGTCTGAACTGGTGTTAAGAATGTGTAAGCGCTTCGCTTCAGACTTTTTAATAGGAGTAGGCTTCATATTAATTATTTACTCTATTGTAAAAAATAGACCAGTCGTATTGTTTTTTATTATAACTCATCTACAATGGATGTAAAGAAATTTTAATCACAGTTTTTGATTGTGAAGAAAAATACTTTTAAATAAAACATGGAGTTATATGTGTGAAAACAGTTATTAATCAACGCATCGTTTTAGCTAAACGGCCAGTGGGTGAGCCAAAACACAGCGATTTTCGTATTGAACAAGTTGAGCTCAATGAACTTAAACAAGGCGAGATATTGTTAAAAACCATTTACTTGTCACTCGATCCTTATATGCGTGGTCGCATGAGCGATGCTCCTTCATATGCAGCACCGGTTGAAATTGGCGAAGTGATGGTCGGTGGAACAGTCAGTCAAGTGGTGGCCTCTAAAAACCCAAAATTCAAAGAAGGCGAGTGGGTTCTTTCCGGAAATGGCTGGCAGGGCTACGCAATTTCTAATGGGTCTGCCTGTCAAAGCTTAGGTATGCAACCTGAACATCCATCTTGGGCATTGGGTATTTTGGGAATGCCAGGATTTACTGCTTATATGGGGTTGTTGGACATTGGTCAGCCTAAAGCCGGTGAAACATTAGTCGTTGCAGCTGCAACGGGACCTGTTGGTGCTACGGTTGGACAAATTGGCAAACTTAAAGGTTGTCGCGTGGTTGGCGTCGCAGGTGGGCCTGAAAAATGCCGTTATGCAGTAGAAGAACTCGGCTTCGATGCTTGTATCAATCATCATGATGAAAATTTTGCAGAACAATTACAACAAGCAGCTCCCAACGGTATTGATATTTATTATGAGAATGTCGGGGGTAAAGTGTTTGATGCGGTATGGCCATTGCTTAACTCTACGGCACGTGTACCGGTGTGTGGTGTGGTTTCCCAGTATAACGCTACCGAGCAAGCACAAGGGCCAGACCGTTTACCGGACTTTATTTCCACCCTTTTAAAAAAGCGTATTCGCATGCAAGGCTTTATTATTTTTGATGATTATGGCAGTCAGTATCCGAAATTCTATCAGCAAATGTCTGAATGGTTGAAAGACGGAAAAATCAAATATAAAGAGCATATGGTGCAAGGTTTAGATAACACGATCAATGCTTTCAATGGTATGTTGAAAGGCGAAAACTTTGGCAAAGTGGTTGTAAAAATTTAAAAAAATAGGAATTATCATGATTACACTACATCATTTAGATCAATCACGTTCTTTTCGCATTTTGTGGTTACTTGAAGAAATCAAGCAGCCTTATGAGCTGAAACGCTATTATCGTGACTCAAACACGCATTTGGCCCCTGACTCTTTAAAAACCATCCATCCTTTAGGGAAATCTCCAGTATTGGAATGGGATGGCAAAATTATTGCAGAGTCAGGCGCAATCGTTGAATTATTAATTCAGAAACTTGCGCCGCATTTAGCACCAGATATGGATGAACCTACCTATGTCGATTATCTACAGTGGATTCATTTCTCAGAAAGCTCTGCCATGCTGCCATTTTTGTTAAAAACGTTTAATGCGATAGAAACCAAGCAGGGTACGAAGTTGGTATTTCTAGAAAATTATACTCAAGTTGAGTTTGATAAAGTATTTAGCTATTTAAATGAATATTTAAAAGATAAAGAATTTCTAGTGGCAGACCGTTTAACCGGTGCTGACTTTATGATGGGCTTTGGACTACATGCTTTAGTTTATCATATGGGACAAGGTGAAAATTATCCCCATATCCAACGTTATGTAGCAGGTTTAAGCCAACTACCTAGCTGGCAAGCCGCAGTACAAATTGAAGAAGATGGTGGCTTTGTTGCACAAACCTAGCCTATAAGGTTTATTCAGTCCTATAATTTCAAAATGAATAAACCTACTCCTAAAACTTATCGTACAACCAATTGGTCTTCCTATAATCGCGCTCTCATTAATCGGGGCAACATTTCCATTTGGTTTGATCCAAACACTCAGTGGTATGCACAACCACAAAACAAGCAAGGTCGAAATCAAACTTACTCCGATACGGCTATTCAATGCTGTTTAATGATCAAATCTTTATTTAGACTCTCTTTACGCATGGTCACAGGTTTTGTTCAAAGTCTGATTAAACTTTGTGGATTAAATTGGACCGCACCAGATTACAGTACGCTTTGTCGAAGACAAAAACATATTGATATTGCGATTAGCTATCAAAAAAGTAGTGATGGGCTACATCTACTCGTCGACTCAACTGGCTTAAAGTTTCTAGGTGACGGTGAGTGGAAACGTAAGAAACATGGACCTGAATATCGTCGCCAATGGCGTAAGCTTCATATTGGCATCGATGCTGAAACCTTGCAAATACGTGCAGTACAGCTTGCTACAAATAATGTGAGCGATTCGCAAGTACTCGGTGATTTACTTGCTCAAATTCCCTTAGATGAACGAATTGATTCGGTCTATACCGATGGTGCTTATGACACGAAGCACTGCAGACAAGTCATTCTAGATCGAGATGCACATGCGCTCATTCCGCCAAGAAAAAATGCAAAACCATGGAAAGATCAGAAATTGAGATCTTTAGAGCGGAATGAGTTACTGAAAACAGTTAAACGTTTAGGAAGAACGCTTTGGAAAAAATGATCTGGTTATCATCGTCGAAGTTTAGTTGAAACCAAGATGCATTGCATCAAACTATTAGGTGATAAATTAACAGCAAGGAGTTTTTCTAGTCAGGTGAATGAGATTCATGCACGCATAGCCGTATTGAACAAATTTACAGAATTAGGTCGTCCTCATACCCAAGTTGTCACTTGAATTCTGTTCAAATGAGCAGAGTGTTATCTTTTAAATCTTTGTGCAACAAAGCCGTTGGGAACTTAAACTTGAGGTGGTACTTGAGATGGTTACTAAAACCATAGGATTTTTAATAATAAGCATATAAAACAATATTTTACAATTTTATATGATGCGTAACATACGCATCATATAAAAGTTCTTAAATTTTGATATAATTTAGCAAACCAACCCTCTGATAGGTTTCATTAAAATTCATGAGTCTTACTGAAATCAAATTTCGCCAAGCTAACTACAAAGATAAAATCTATTTTTTATCTGATGAAGATGGGCTCAGTTTAAAGGTTGAACCAAATGGAAGAAAATACTGGTGCTATCGCTATACAGACCCAAAAGCAAAAAAACGTCGGCGTATTCAATTGGGGTCATATCCAGATATAACTTTAAAAAAAGCACGTCAGATAAGAGATGATTTTAGAGACAATAATTTTTGTTTTGAAGAAGATGCTATTTCAGAAATAATTACCTTTCGTAAGGTTGGAGATGAGTGGCTTCAGTTCAAACTTAAGAATGCATTCAATGACTTACCTCGCTGTGGTGTTCTAGAGCTAGCAGAAAAATGTCTACAAAATGATATTTACCCAGAACTTCAAGAGATACCTTTTCAAAAAGTTAAACGTTATGACCTCGTCGCGATAATTAGAAAGATTGAGACACGCCAAGTAAAAGAACCTGTCAAGAAAGCTTGTAGTTATTTGAACCAAATTTATGACTACGCTGTAGCAATGGGTTATTGCGAATACAATATAGCCCATAGTTTAAATAAAATTGCCGTCAATAACAAAATCAAGAAGAATTACCCTTATTTAAGAGCTGAAGATATATCTGATTTTATGCATAAAGTTCAAAAGTTAGACACCCATCCTATCATTAAAAAAGCACTGATGTTCAAATTGCATACGGGCGTGCGAGGGGCTGAATTGTTATTAGCTGAACCTCATCATTTTGATTTAAAAGATAAAATTTGGAGAATTCCAGCTTTACATATTAAGCAGTTCCGACGTAAAGTTATATTAGGCCATGAAATTCCAGATTTTTTAGTTCCACTTTCAGATCAGGCTTTAGAAATTTTAAAAGATGTAATGCAATGGTCATTAGGGGAAAAATACATTTTTGCTAGTCCACGAAAACACAATCAACCAATACATTTCAATACATTAAATATGGCCATACGTAAGATGGGCTATGATAAACACCAATTATCTTCTCATGGATTACGCTCTACTTTCAGCACTATTTTGAATGACTCTGGTTTGTTCCAAGATAATTGGATTGAGTCACAACTTTCGCATATTGATAAGAATCGTACACGTGCAAGCTATAATCATGCTGAATATTTAGCCCAACGAACTGAAATGATGCAATGGTGGGGTAATTACTTAAGTGCTACTAAATAATTAACGCACTTAGTTCTAGTTTGAATTATGTGAGAGGTGTATAAATATTAGGTTGAGCACTAACATCAAAAAAATATTGACTCTACTTTAGTAATTGAAAAATAATGATTTTACTAAATAAAATTAACTTTTAATAATGAAATTTGAAATAGACCTCTATTAGAGATCTACTTTTCTTATTCTATAATGCTTAGGCTATTTCATAAACACTATCCGGAAAGAATAAAAGAAAATATTTTTTTATTTCTCCAAAATCATTTAAAGCAGGTTGCTTTTCAATCTGTTGAAATGTCCAAATAAGAACTGCCTGATGGTTATCATAGCAGAAATTGACACCTAGAAAATTAGCCATTCCATAACCTTTGTTGATATTCATTTCTTTAATTAATTGATTTCCTAAGTCTCGTGCTTGTTGGCTGATCAATAACTCATTTGGCATCACGATATGAAGTCTCCACAAAATAATTAGCTGCAGGTTCAAACATCATATGTAAAAAGTTATAATTTAATTGAAAATAGATGAATGATACTTTCTAAAAGTCATTTTAACCTGCTGTAGGTTAATTTAGCAAAGTATCCTCCATTCAACAATAGAATAATAACTTACAGCAGGTTATTTTTTGTAACTAAATTGATATATGATTACTTGTAAGTTGTCTAGCCTAATGGGCGATCGAAAAATTTTAAAATTAAGTGATGTTGTGCATGCAACAGGTATTAATCGTAATACACTCACAAATATGTATTATGACCGTGCTGTACGCATTGAGTTACCTGTTGCAGATAAATTATGTAAATACTTTAACTGCACGATGAATGAGTTGTTTGAATATATAGAAGACAAAGATTAATTGTAAAGAGGTGGATCAGGAAATTTGAACAACACTTATAAGTGATATTTTGCTCCCCAAATGATGTTATAAACATCAATATATGGAGTATTTTATGGCACGTAGACCAAGAAGAAATCATTCAAATGATTTTAAAGCTAAGGTAGCACTTGCTGCGATTAAAGCAGAAAAAACACTTGCTGAATTGAGTGCTGAATTTGATGTTCATCAAAACCAAATTATCGACTGGAAAAATCAACTGATTTCAGCTTCCTCGCAAGCTTTCGATCAATCAAAAGCTCCAACAGAACCACCCATCGATCTAAAAAAACTACATGCAAAAATCGGTGAGCAGGCATTAGAAATTGATTTTTTAGAAGGTGTGTTGAAGAAACTGGGCCGCTTCAACCACAAAAGTTAATCGATGACTCACTTCAGATTTCAGTATCTAAGCAAGCTCAGCTGCTGAAAGTCTCCCGTGGTTGTTATTACTATCGCCCAAAACCTGTGAGTGCATCAGATCTGAAGCTGATGCGGTGTATGGATGAGTTACATATGCAATACCCTTTTGCAGGTAGCCGTATGATGCGTGATTTGTTGAATCGTCAAGGACATCATATAGGACGACGTCATACACGTACTTTAATGAAGAAAATGGGCATTAATGCGTTATATTGCAAACCAAATTTAAGCCAGGCTAATCAAGCTCACCGCAAATATCCATATCTGCTCAAAGGATTGGCTATTCAGCGCAGTAATCAAGTGTGGTCTACGGATATAACGTATATCCCTATGGCAAAAGGCTTTGTTTATTTATGTGCTGTGATTGATTGGCATAGCCGCAAGGTACTTGCGCATAGAGTATCGATTAGTATGGAGGTTACATTTTGCATAGAAACATTAAATGAAGCTATTGAAAAATATGGTCGACCTGAAATATTTAATACAGACCAAGGCAGTCAGTTTACCAGTGATGCATTTATTGATGTATTGAAATCAAATGACATCCAAATCAGCATGGATGGTAAAGGTCGATGGGTTGATAATGTGATGGTTGAACGATTATGGCGGAGCGTTAAATATGAAGAGGTGTATCTCAAAGCCTACAGCAATGTTTTGGATGCGAAGAAGCAATTAAACGCATATTTTGAATTTTATAATTTGAAACGACCTCATTCGAGTCTGGACAAAATGACTCCAGATGAGTTTTACTATGACCAGCTACCACAACAAAATAAGGTAGCTTAACTAGAGCAGAGTATCACTTATAAATAAGCTTTTAGTTGTTCAAACATGTGGGACCACTTCTTATTTAAAAAAAGGAAAGAAGATGAAAATTAAGTTTTTAACAGTTTCATTGATGCTTATTCTGCCATTTTCTGTTTTTGCAGCAAATACTGTAGTAGAAAAAGCGGTCATTGAATCAAATAATACATATAAGGCGAAGTATAACTTAGAGGATATGACTGAGTTTAATCAGGCTCAAAAGGGCTTTATTGCCAAGCCAACAGGTCAAATTAAAAGTGAGAAAGGCAATGTTATCTGGGATTTTGATGCATTTAGTTTTTTACAAGATCAAGCACCAAATACCGTTAATCCCACTCTATGGCGACAAGCAAAATTAAACAACAATGTTGGGCTATTTAAAGTAACAGATCGAGTTTGGCAAATTCGTGGTTTTGATTTGGCAAATATGACCATCATTCAGGGTGATACTGGCTGGATTATTGTGGATACATTAACCTCTAAAGAAACGGCTGAAGCAGCACTTAAATTTGCTAGACAGCATTTAGGTGAGCAAAAAATTTCAGCCATTATCTTTACCCATAGCCATATCGATCATTTTGGTGGTGCATTAGGCGTTCTTTCTAGCGAAGAAATTAACGCTAGAAAAACTCCAATTATTGCGCCAAAAGGCTTTATGGAAGAAGCGACCAGTGAAAATGTGATGGCAGGTTCAGCCATGATACGTCGTGCGACTTATATGTATGGAACTTTTCTACCTAAAAATGCGGAAGGATTGGTGGATACAGGTTTAGGTAAGGCTGTTGCTGTGGGAAAAATGGGCATCCTTGAGCCTACACAACTGATCACTCAACCAGAACAGAAAATGACGGTTGATGGCTTGGATTTTGTGTTTTATAACGTGCCGGGTTCAGAAGCACCAGCAGAATTAACGTTCTCTATCCCATCATTGAAACTTTATAACGGCGCAGAAATTCTATCTCATACCATGCATAATCTTTATACCCTTCGGGGTGCTAAAGTCCGTGATGCCTTAAAATGGGTGGGCTATCTAGACCAAGCAATGCAGCATGCCAAAGCATCCGATGTATTGATTGCACAGCATCATTGGCCTGTCTGGGGCAATGACAATATTCAAGATTTTATTAAAACCCAGCGAGATGTTTATAAGTTCACGCATGATCAGACGGTGAGATATATGAACTCTGGTTTTAATGGCGCTGAAATTGCCGAAAAAATTAAGCTTCCAGCGGCACTTGATCAAAAACTATATGCTCATGGCTATTATGGAACCCTAAAACATAATGTAAAAGCAGTATACCAATATTATATGGGATGGTTCGATGCCCATCCTTCCAATTTAGATCCATTACCCCCTAAAGCTGTTGCAAAAAAATATATTGAGTTAGCAGGTGGGGAGAACAATGCATTGAAAAATGCGCGGGATGCCTACGCTCAAGCTGACTATAGATGGGCTGCCGAGATTTTAAAACATATTGTGTTGAATAACCCTCAAAACCAACAAGCAAAAGACTTATTGGCGAATACTTATCGTCAATTGGGCTATGCTGCTGAGGCTTCAACTTGGCGTAATTTCTTTTTGGTGGGCGCTCAAGAGCTACAAAATAATGTACCCCTACAAAATACTTCTGATCCGAGTGATTTATTGATTCATACACCAACTGAAAGATTTCTTGAAGCTATGGCGACAAATTTAGATGTGGAAAATTTAAAAAATGAAAACCAGTGTATCAATCTGGTTTTGTCGGATACCAAAGAGCATTTTTCATTATGGGTTGAAAACTCAGTCATGCAGTTTAAGCGTTATGATGAAAGTAAAGATTTGGCATTGGATTGCCCTACATTAACCTTAACCAAGCCCTTATATCTAAAAATGATTACAGGTCAAATAGAAGGGGTAAAAGTCCTGCTTTCTAAAGACAGTAAAGTCAAAGGTAATCCACTGAAAATTGGAAAATTCTTTGCAATGTTTAAACGTCCAGATTCAATTTTCCCGATTGTGACTCGACCAAATGGCTAAGCTCAAATAAGTAAAGTCGAAACTTAAATTAATAGATCCAAAGAAATGGGTGAAATTATCAACTTGGTTCTCCCAATCTTATAACAGGAATACAAGAAATTATTTCTTGTATTCCTCTTTAAAATTAAAAGTAAGCTATATGTATTTTAACTCTATTGATACTTTATTAAATGGTTTTTGAATTTTTATACTTTATTTTCGATGGAGATATTTTTATTAGTAGCTTGTTTAAAAAAGATTTGTTTATTTTTCTATTAATTGCTTCTAAATAATAACTTCAATATTTTTGTGGTTAAAAGGCAAGGGGGTATTATGATGTGTTTTTTATTGAAAATAAGCTTTTATATTAGGTTAACTTGATTGCACTATTTGATGATTATATTGAGTAAATATATAGGTCATGATGATCATATCAATATCCGATAGTTTAAGAGCTCAATATTTGTTTTGCCAAGCTTATATTTTAGAGGTGGATCAGGAAATTTGAACAACACTTATAAGTGATATTTTGCTCCCCAAATGATGTTATAAACATCAATATATGGAGTATTTTATGGCACGTAGACCAAGAAGAAATCATTCAAATGATTTTAAAGCTAAGGTAGCACTTGCTGCGATTAAAGCAGAAAAAACACTTGCTGAATTGAGTGCTGAATTTGATGTTCATCAAAACCAAATTATCGACTGGAAAAATCAACTGATTTCAGCTTCCTCGCAAGCTTTCGATCAATCAAAAGCTCCAACAGAACCACCCATCGATCTAAAAAAACTACATGCAAAAATCGGTGAGCAGGCATTAGAAATTGATTTTTTAGAAGGTGTGTTGAAGAAACTGGGCCGCTTCAACCACAAAAGTTAATCGATGACTCACTTCAGATTTCAGTATCTAAGCAAGCTCAGCTGCTGAAAGTCTCCCGTGGTTGTTATTACTATCGCCCAAAACCTGTGAGTGCATCAGATCTGAAGCTGATGCGGTGTATGGATGAGTTACATATGCAATACCCTTTTGCAGGTAGCCGTATGATGCGTGATTTGTTGAATCGTCAAGGACATCATATAGGACGACGTCATACACGTACTTTAATGAAGAAAATGGGCATTAATGCGTTATATTGCAAACCAAATTTAAGCCAGGCTAATCAAGCTCACCGCAAATATCCATATCTGCTCAAAGGATTGGCTATTCAGCGCAGTAATCAAGTGTGGTCTACGGATATAACGTATATCCCTATGGCAAAAGGCTTTGTTTATTTATGTGCTGTGATTGATTGGCATAGCCGCAAGGTACTTGCGCATAGAGTATCGATTAGTATGGAGGTTACATTTTGCATAGAAACATTAAATGAAGCTATTGAAAAATATGGTCGACCTGAAATATTTAATACAGACCAAGGCAGTCAGTTTACCAGTGATGCATTTATTGATGTATTGAAATCAAATGGCATTCAAATCAGTATGGATGGTAAAGGTCGATGGGTTGATAATGTGATGGTTGAACGATTATGGCGGAGCGTTAAATATGAAGAGGTGTATCTCAAAGCCTACAGCAATGTTTTGGATGCGAAGAAGCAATTAAACGCATATTTTGAATTTTATAATTTGAAACGACCTCATTCGAGTCTGGACAAAATGACTCCAGATGAGTTTTACTATGACCAGCTACCACAACAAAATAAGGTAGCTTAACTAGAGCAGAGTATCACTTATAAATAAGCTTTTAGTTGTTCAAACATGTGGGACCACCTCTGTAATGAGTTTAAAAAGGTCCTCACTAAGATTTAATCTAGTTTCGATTAAATAACCCCAAAAATATCTATTCATCATATTCTTTATATTGAATTAATTTGAAGAATGAGACTTTTTTAAAAGAAAATGGAGTATGTATTTACCTCTACATTGTACAGCAATTAGAGGTAAGTTCTGCGAAGTGAAAATTACAATATAATTAATTACTAATGACTTCAGTGCAATTTAGCAGTTAATAAATTATCTAAACTATGTACTAAAGAAGCCCAACAACAAAGACTGAGGGCTAATTTATCTTACATGTTTTTATAGATAGTATCTCGCTTATCTACATCAATGACGATGATTACTACTCTTTCATCAATAACATGATACACCAATCTATATCCTGCGGACCTAAGCTTAATTTTGTATAGATCACTAGATCCTCTAAGTTTTTTACTCGGTATCTTTGGATTTTCCAGTATTGCTTCCAACTTATTAATAAATTGTTCAGCTATTTGACGATTTAATTTATCAAACTTTTTAAGCGCTTTTTCCTCGAACTCTAGTTCGTAACTCATCTATAGATACCTTCACAGTTTTGTCAGTATCGACTTGTTCAACTAGCTTTAAAAGTTCCTGATCCTCAATTAAATCCATCATTCTTTCGTACATATCAGCAGGGACACAGTAAAACGCAGGGTTATTCCTATTCAAGATAGCTACAGCTTCACCGAAACCATTTTGTACGACTTCCATTGGATTCTTTTTTAATTCAGAAACACTAGAAACAAATCGACTAAGGATAATGTTATTCATGAGTTTTTTCTCACCATAATTAATATATTAGACCTATTTGTAGCTAACAGATCGGCTCCTCTTATTTACAATTAATCAAATGCTACATAACTTTCATTCATACTAAACAATTAAAAAACCAATTACAAGACCTATTTACTGGTCTTTAAATAGATCATAACAAAATGAAAATTAAAGGATGCAAACGAAAATCTTTCCTTTCTCAAGCTATCTTCTACTTAATTAGATGTTGAGACAAAGAAGAAACCTTTTATAAACTTGGGATAACTATGAATCATATGTGTACTCTATATGGCACAGTTAAAGCCATGCTATACGAATGGGAGATCCTACTAGACCTACCTGGAGCAGCAGAAGCCGTTTATGACATGGAAGTAAAATATAAGCAACAGATGGAGCAGTATTCTTATACCCCATCCATTGCGTTCAATGGTTCTAAAACAGAATGTTATAGCAACTTAATTGATCAACTTCAGAATTTGATCTTTGAAGTTAATAATCAGGGTCCCTAGGGTATGAACAAAAACTGAATAAAATTTAAATTTTTCAATGTCTCGTTCAACTGAGCTAGGAGGAGCTACTATCGATTTTTTCAAATTTTTGACATTACTGTTATTTGGCTTTCGATTCTTTCGGCGCTTTGCCATTTTTATAAACTCCAATAAGAGTTGAATTTTGGCTGCACGAGTGAGAGTTAACAGTAATGAGTCCCAAACGTACAGAATTTTGTAGTTGGGTCATTGAGAGTTGCCTTTTAAGCAGAGATAGAAAGGTTCTTTTGGATGGAAAAGTTTCGTGTAGTTGTAAAGATTACTGTTAAAGTAATTTGTTTTAATCTTTTAAAAATGGAAATCGTATCAGATGCTGCTGTACGTTTTAAGGCACCTGAAATGAGATGGCTTTTGATTATTGCTTATTTGTTAGACCTGAATGTAGAGTAGAACAGCATATCTTCTCATCACCGCTTTTAAAGAATGGGCTGAAGAAGCTAGAGTAACGTGGATATTGAATACTGCATCTTCAGCTCTATCTGCTTATGGAAATACCCCTAAAAGGAGCTTGTCTAGTTTAGAAGGTGTCCATCCTGATCTTGTTAAAGTGGTCAATAGGGCAATTGAATTAACTCAAATAGATTTCACAGTAATCGACCGATGTTAGCGGCAGTGTAAAAATGACCCCCTTGGTTAATATAGCGGTCATTTTGGACTGCTCAACATGTTAACTTTGGAGCAAGCAGTGACAATCCAAATACTTCATCAGCAAGGTAAATCTATTAAAGCCATTACTCGTGAACTGGGGGTGTCCAGAAATACCGTACGTAAATATTTACGGCAAAACACCACACCTCAGTATCAGCGTATACAGCCTAGAATAAGTATCCTTGACCCATATAAACCCTATTTACTCCAACGTGTAAATGCAGCTCATCCTGAATGGATTCCTGCTGTTGTGCTTTACCAGGAAATTTTAGGGTTGGGATATCCAGGAAAGATCAGAATCTTGAGGGAATATCTTGCAACATTAAAACCAGTTGCTCAACCAGAACCGATCATTCGTTTTGAAACCCAACCTGGCCAACAAATGCAGGTGGATTTCACCACGATTCGACGCAACAACACGACTTTAAAAGCCTTTGTCGCAACATTAGGGTATTCCAGAGCGACTTTCGTGAAATTTTATGATCATGAACGTACCGATGCATGGATCGATGGTCTAGAAAATGCATTTCAGTTCTTTGCAGGAGTACCTCAGGAAATCCTGTTTGATAACGCTAAAACGATCATGATTGAACGGGATGCCTATCAGGAGGGGCGGCATAAATGGAACCCCAAACTGCTCGATTGCGCCAAGAAGTACAGCTTTCGTCCCCGCGTATGTAAGCCCTACCGTGCACAGACCAAAGGCAAAGTTGAACGCTTTAATGGATACCTCAAATCAAGCTTTATTGTGCCATTGAAAGCAAGCCTGAAGACTTCGGGTTTACTGTTAGATGTTGATGTCGCCAATGCCCACATTGGCCGGTGGCTGCATGAAACCGCCAATCAGCGGATTCATGCCACCACGCAAGAAAAACCGGCTGTTCGACTGCAACAGGAGCAGCAAAAATTTACGCCATTACCGCAATCAGATACAGGTTCCAGCACTGTACCTGTTGCAGCAGCAGAGCATGTCATGCCCTACGAGAGTTTGCAGCATCCCTTATCGGTATATGACCAGTTGCTGGGAGTTTCCTGATGAATCTGCAATACGACCGTATAGAGCAGCTTTGCCAAAAGCTCAATCTGCCTGCCATCGCATCACAATGGTCACATCATGCACAACAAACATTAGGTCAGGATGGAAGTTATGCCGACTTTGTTGAAGCGATCTTGACGCATGAATATGCTGCCAGGCAACAGCGCAGCCAGCAGGTACTGATGAAACTCTCAGGCCTGCCTCAAGTCAAAACCCTGGAAGACTATGATTTTAATTATGCCCTAGGGGCCCCTAAATCACAGGTGATTGAACTGTTCAATCTGAGCTTTATTGCTAGAGCAGAAAATGTGGTGTTTCTCGGGGCTAGCGGAGTAGGAAAAACGCACTTATCTATGGCATTAGGCTATAAGGCCATCATGAACAACATTAAGATCAAGTTCATTACCGCCGCCGATCTCATGCTGCAACTAAGTACAGCCTACCAGCAAGGTAAACTGAAAACCTATATGCAACGTGCGGTACTGGGACCAAAGTTACTGATTATCGATGAAATTGGTTATTTACCGTTTGGACGTGAAGAAGCGAATCTGTTCTTTAACGTGATTGCCAAGCGTTATGAAAAAGGCAGTACGATATTGACGAGTAACTTACCCTTTAGCCAATGGTCTAAGTCATTTGCGGATGATGTTACGTTGACCGCTGCGATGTTAGATCGGCTATTACATCACTGTCATGTGGTACAGATATCGGGTGAGAGTTATCGTTTGAAGGATAAAAAAAGAATTGGGATTCAGCCTCAGGTTGAAACTTAATACGAGATCAAAGGGGTCAATTTTACTTTGCCATTTGTAAGGTAAAAGGGGTCAATTTTAGAATGCCGTTGACACCGATTAAGGACTAAAGAACGTCAAGCTCAACTATTAAAAGAAAAAAAGACAATAACTCTTAACTCTACATAGCCGTCACTTAACTGGCAATGCTGTAGACCTAGCTGCATGGGTCATTGTAGATGGTAAAGGTACAGTTTCATGGGATTGGAAACATTCCTAGTCATCGCAAAATATGAAACAAGCAGCTACAGAAATCAAAATACCGATTTAATGGGGCGGTGATTTAAAGATGCTCCACACTAACAAGTATCCTAAGTAAAACAACAGCACTTAGCACATATATGCTGCTAGTGGCATTGTTTTTGTGCCATCTCAATACCGATCTGTTTAGCATAGTGCGATAAGACAATATTGTACCTAAGCAACAGGTTTGCAATATCAAACCATTGATTGGCATCTAAATCGTTAATCTTCGAAATAGGCCTAATTTTGCCGTTCAAAGTTGTATTTACATCTGATAAAAATAGAATTTCCATTTCACAAAACTGCTGATTAACGGAAGTATCGTTCATTTTTTTCATAGCATTTATGCCTTAGAAAACTAAAAGAACACTTATTGTATAGCGCGTAAAAATTGCGATTTTCTTATTCTTCCAGCTTTACATCTTGTACAGAATATTGTACATTTTAATTGTACAGAATATTGTACAAAACTATGTTTTTGCAAACATGAACTCAAACAGCCAATTTTTAATTTAAGTGTCCATATAAAGTATCTATAGCGAATTTATGAGCCAATGTGCCAACCAACTAATGCTAGATCAGTGAAGTGACCATATATATATTGTTTAAGGCTAAATATTTAATTAGGAAGTGCAAAACATGCAAGTATTTACATATACAGATGCACGTAACAATCTAAAATCCGTTTTAGATAAGGTTATTGATGATGCAGATGTAGCAGTAATTACTAGGAAAGAAGGTAGTCATGCCGTTGTTATGGGGCAAGAACACTATGACAGCTTAATGGAAACTTTATATCTTCTTTCATCTCCTAATAATGCTGCTCGTTTAAATGAGTCAATTGCCCAATTACGTGCATCCCGTACTACTGAAAGGGATCTCATCGAAGATGAATCGGACAATTGAGTTTACAGATAACGCTTGGGATGATTATATCTACTGGCAAACGCAGGATAAAAAGGTACTCAAGCGTATAAATGCTTTAATCAAAGAGTGCCTACGAACACCATTTGAAGGAACAGGAAAGCCCGAACCACTTAAGGCGAACCTTTCAGGCTTTTGGAGTCGAAGGATAGATGAAAAGCATAGGTTGGTTTATGAAGTTACGGATGAACGGATTAGCATCGTTCAGTGTCGGTTTCACTACTGAGCAATTAAGCCCTTACTCAACAATGTAAGGGCTTTTTGGTGTTATGAATTACCTTGGCCATACAAAGCAGAGCACACAGCATACAAAATATTCTCGCCTTTTGAGTCAGGTATTACAGGTTCGTATTGAGGTGAACGGAAGATTTGAGAATCTATTAACTTAGTCTTTTTATAAGAATAGTAAGCGAGAAGTCCTAGTTCATTCGTCTTACATTTAACTCCATATTTTAATAATCTGTGATCACCAATACTCAAACCATCTTTAGATAAGTCTGTATGAACAACCATCTTTAGCCAAACTTCCGCTTGTTCCAGTGTTTCATAAGTCTTTACCGTACGGTCTGGGTCTATATAAGTAACAAATTCATCATCTTTACTCCATTCCATCCAATCAGCTTGAGCTATAACAGGAACAGCAATGATTAACCCTAATAATAATTTTTTAAACATGACTTACCCCTCATAAGTTGCTGAATTATAACAGACGATCACACTTAATCACATGAGATTGACGTCCTAATCTTTATGAAATGCCCGCCTTAAAAGCTAGAAAAAATAAAATTCTTGATTTATAAGATACTAGGGCGTGTCCTCATTTGAAAAATTGGTTTTAAATACTTAAAATCCTCCTTTAAGCTCTTTTGATTTCTATATTTTTTCAATGGCACGTACTCTTCTCACCGATGATATCTGGCAGCAAATTCAAGATACTATGCGATTACACGGTTGTTACTGTTCAAAGAATAGTAGAAATATCATGGAAGCGATCTTATGGAAACTGCGTACAGGCGCCACATGGCGTGATATTCCCCAAGAATTTTGTCCTTGGCAAACTGCTTACAATCGCTTTAATCGTTGGGCAAGCAAGGGATTGTGGGATAAATTTTTTTTAGATTACGAGGCGTCTTGGATCAAGAATGGGTATTCATTGACGGAAGTTACATACGCGTGCATCAACATGCAAGTGGAGCTCGGCATGGTTTCGAAAGAGCAATTGGACAATCACGTGGTGGACGAACAACAAAAATACATCTTGCAACCGACGCGAATGGATTACCGATTGATTTTAAAATCACTGGGGGTGACGTCCACGACAGTCAAGTTGCAAAACAACTGATTGATACGGTAGACGAGGCAACTTATCTCATTGCTGATAAGGGGTATGATGCTGAGCACATTAGAATATATGCCAAGAACAAGAATATGATTCCCATTATTCCATTGAGATCAAACAGTAAGAGATCGAATAAGGAATTTGATAAATATCTATATAAATTAAGACATTTAGTTGAAAATGCTTTTGCGAGATTAAAACATTTCCGTGCTATTGCAACTCGATTTGATAAACTGGCACGCAATTATAAATCTATGATTCGTATAGCCTGTATATTTATTTGGTGCAAAGCCAAATGAGGACACACCCTAGCCAAAACAAATACTTGTATTAAAAATGATGAATATATTATTAGTTAGAAGCCATATCTCAATTATCGAGACTGATAGAGTTGGTTATGGTTGGTCTAGGCTTTGTTGCACAAAGATTGGAAATGCAAAGCGCCCCTAATTGAGCTAAATTTAAGGCGTAACTTGGGTAAGTGGTCGACCTAATTCCGTAAATCTGTTAAGGACTGCTACACGTGCATGGATTTCATTCACTTGGCTATCAAAACTCCTTGCACTGAGTTTATCGCCCAATAATTTGATGCAATGCATCTTGGTTTCGACCTAACTTCGGCGATGATAGCCTGCCCATTTTTTCCATAGTGTCCTGCCGAAACGTTTAACTGTTCGTAGTAATTCATTTTGCTCTAGCGAACTGGTCTTTGTATCTTTCCAAGGCTTCGCATTTTGTCTAGGAGGAATCACTGCATGTGCTTGCCGATCTGCAATGACCTGACGGCATTATTTTGTATCATAAGCCCCATCTGTATAGACTGAATCAATTTGTTCATTCAACGGAATTTGATCTAGTAAATCAACAAGGACTTGCGAATCACTCACGTTATTGGTTGTAAGCTGAACTGCTCGTATTTGTAGGGTTTTAGAATCTATCCCAATATGTAGTTTACGCCATTGGCGACGATATTCAGGTTGATGTTTCTTACGTTTCCATTCACCTTCACCTAAGAACTTCAAGCCAGTGGAATCGACGAGTAGATGCAGTCTATTGCAACTCTTTTCATAGCTAATTTGAATATCAATATGCTTTTGTCTTCTACAAATGGTTGAATAATCCGGTGCTGTCCAATCTAATCCGTAAAGTTTAATGATACTTTGAACAAAGCCTGTGACCATGCGTAAAGACAATCGAAATAGAGATTTAATCATTAAGCAGCATTGGATGGCTGCGTCAGAATAAGTTTGATTTCGACCATGCTTGCCTTCTGGTTGCGCATACCATTGAGTCTTAGTATCAAACCAAATTGAGAGATTTCCTCGATTTATTAATGCACTGTTATAAGAAGACCAATTGGTTGTACGATAAATTTTGGGTGTAGGCTTATTCATTTGCAAATTATATTGCCGAATAAGACTTTATCGATAGATTTGTGCAACAAAGCCCAACTGATGTGTCGTTCAACGTCTATTCCACAAATTTCTCCGTCTTACCATATATACTTCGTATAATCTTAATTATGTTAAATCCGATACACCTAACTACACCATGAAGTTCCTTAGATTTCAAAGTAGCCTTGAAGTTCTGCATACCATTGTGTCTTTGAATCGAACTAAATGGCAATATTCCCACGATTAATGAGAGCTCGATTATATGCGGGCCAATTGGTTGTGCGGTAGATTTTGTGTGTAGGCTTCTTCATTTGAAAATTATATCGCTGAAAAAGCCGTTACAGATAGCTTTGTGCAACAAAGCCCTTAGTTGAAAAAAAACTTTTAGATTTCATGCTGACACACCACCTAAAACAAAAAAATATCTGATTGATTTTACAGGCTTTTAATTTAAGGTTTTATTCTACCCACTCGCAATATCAACGTTTAGTATCACGACTCACTAACTCATTAACTAAATATGGAGCAGTACGGCTATCTTGATTTTCTGTTATTTGTTTTGGTGTTCCTGCCACAACAATATTCCCACCAGCATTTCCAGCACCTGGTCCCACATCAATCACCCAATCTGCTTGTGCAACGGCACGCATATCATGCTCAATCATAATAACGGTATTACCCGCATCGACTAATCGCTGCAATTGAACTAACAATCGATCTACATCTGATGGATGCAAACCTGTAGTTGGCTCATCAAGTATATACAGTGTATTTCCACGCTGATTGCGTTGCAGCTCGGTCGCCAATTTAATACGTTGCGCTTCTCCACCAGATAGTTCAGTCGCTGGTTGCCCTAAACGTAAATAACCAAGGCCAATTTCCTTTAATAATTGTAGTGAACGAGCAATCGAGACCTCTCCATCAAAAAAATCACGTGCTTCATTGACGGTCATTCCTAATACTTCAGCAATATTACGTCCATTCCAGCGAATTTTCAGAGTGTCATCATTATATCGAGCACCATGACATGTCGGACAAGGGGCATATACACTTGGCATAAACAATAATTCTACACTGACAAAGCCTTCACCTTCACAAGTTTCACATCGCCCTTTAGCCACATTAAACGAAAAACGTCCAGCATCATAATGAGCTTGGCGAGCTTCAGGAGTCCCAGCAAATAACTTTCTAACATGATCAAATAAACCCGTATAAGTTGCCAGATTAGAACGTGGAGTACGGCCAATTGGTTTTTGATCAACCTGTACCAGACGCTGTATAGCCTCCACATCACCAGCCAGAGAACCCTGTGTAACCTCGGTAACCAACATTCCTTCATTTAAAGGATTATTTTCATTATTGTTTTCAGTTTCAGATTCATTGCCTAAATATGAAAGTACTAACTCGGGTAAAGCTTGAGAAACGAGACTAGATTTACCTGAACCTGAAATACCTGTAACTGCTGTAAGTACACCAAGAGGTATACGAGCATCAATATTATGCAGGTTATGTCGGTAAATATTGTTAAGTTCAAGCCAACCAGAGGGTGTACGTCCATAACTTTGAGTAACTGGGATTTTATTAAATAAATAACTTGCAGTACGTGAAGCTGAAATCTCACTTAAACCCTGAGGTACTCCACTATATAAAATATTACCACCTTGCTCTCCTGCATCTGGTCCAACATCCACTAACCATTGAGCACGACGCATGAGCTCTAAATCATGCTCTACAACAAATACGGAGTTTCCAGCGTCTCTTAATTTATCGAGAGAATCATATAATGACTGACTATCTGAAGGATGTAATCCAGCAGACGGTTCATCCAGTACATAAACTACACCAAATAGCATAGAACTTAATTGTGTTGCTAAACGCAAACGTTGTAACTCTCCCGCTGAAAGAGTCGGTGTGGCTCTATCTAATGTTAGATAACCAAGACCTAACTGGCGTAATTGATTTAAACGCCCCACCACACCATTTGCTAAACGCTGGGCAGCAATTTTCTTTTCATCTGAAAGTGCTGACGTACGTCTTACATCTGGAGATACAGAATGCACAGCTCTACCTGTTGTTGCTCGTTCAGATCTGTCAAGTTGGGTTACTTTATTATTAGTCTTTTCTCCAGCATCATGAGCGTCGAAATTGCCAAGAACAATGGGCTCAAGCAGGCAAGTTAACTTATCCAAAGAAAGTTGCATAAACTCACCAATATCTACTCCAGCAAAGGTAATAGATAAGGCTTCTGGTTTAAGGCGTTTACCATGACAGGAAGGGCATATTTTTCCTTCCATAAAACGTGAAACACGTTTTTTCATCAACGTACTTTGGGTATTAGCAAAAGTATGAAGGACATAGCGACGAGCACCAGTGAAAGTGCCCATATAGCTGGGTTCTAGTTTACGTTTAAGTGCAGATTGAGTCTCAGCGGGGCTTAAACCAGCATAGACAGGAACTGTTGGGGTTTCTTCAGTAAATAAAATCCAGTCTCTATCCGATTGCGGTAAATCTTTCCATGGTCGATCAACATCATACCCTAGGGTTACTAGGATATCGCGTAAGTTTTGCCCGTGCCAAGCAGGTGGCCATGATGCGATAGCTCTCTCACGAATACTGAGTGTTGGGTCAGGAACCATTGTCGATTCTGTAACTTCATAAATGTGACCTAAACCATGACAGGTAGGACAAGCACCTTGAGGAGTGTTCGGTGAAAAGTCCTCGGCATATAACATTGGCTGATCGGCAGGATATGCACCAGCACGCGAATAAATCATTCGCACGAGACTTGATAAAGTTGTTACACTTCCAACAGAAGAACGGGTATTACTTGCACCACGTTGTTGTTGCAATGCTACTGCTGGTGGTAGACCATCAATAGCATCAACATCTGGTACTCCGGCCTGATCTATTAAGCGTCTTGCATAAGGTGCAACAGATTCGAAATATCTTCTTTGTGCTTCAGCAAAAATAGTTCCAAAAGCAAGTGATGATTTTCCTGAACCCGATACACCTGAGAAAACAACAAGTGCATTTCTTGGGATAGAAACATCTACATCCTTAAGGTTATGCTCACGTGCACCTCGAACTTCAATACAATTATTAGATAAAGTAATGTTATTGTGTTCACCAAAAGAATGTATTTTCATGTTTCTACGAGCCTGTAAATTATTTTGTGTAAGTCCCATTTTTTATAAATGATCTTTTAATCGATCATCGAACTGAATCGTAAAACAATTCATTGCTAAACTAATACCTTTAAATATGGCTGTCATTTGGTTTAAATCTTCAGGAGTTTTTAAACCTTTAGCTAATTCAGCTGCCATACTTTTGATTGTAGCTTCATCCATGTGAAGTACCTCTTTTTATTATCCTCAGTAGGATAAATGAAAATTAAGTACTTACACAAAATTTAGAACAGTCCCACAACTCATTTTGTTGAACTATATCTGTACAACAACTCTACCTCGAATTTTTCCATCTAAAATTTCATTTGAAATATTTAAAGCATCTGTTAACTGAATTTCAGTCGTTACTGTTTCTAATTTTGTTTGATCTAATTCTGTAGCCAAACGTTCCCATGCTTCTTTTCTTAATTCGATTGGTGCCATCACGCTATCAATTCCATATAAGGTAATCCCTCTTAGAATAAATGGAGCAACTGTTGCTGGAAAATCCATTCCGCCTGCCAAACCACACGCAGCAACTGCACCACGATATTTTGTACTAGCACATGCATTGGCTAAAGTATGGCTTCCAACAGTATCAATTACGCCAGCCCAAACTTCTTTGTTTAATGGCTTTCCTGGGGAAGATAATTCAATACGATCAATAATTTCACTCGCTCCTAGATAGGTTAAATATTCTGACTCTTGAGGTCGACCAGTTGAAGCTGTAATCTCATAACCAAGATGATTCAAAATAATAATGGCAATACTACCTACTCCACCATTTGCACCTGTCACTAAAATTTTTCCATCACTTGGTTTAATACCATGCTTTTGTAAAGCCATGACACACAACATTGCGGTATAACCTGCTGTACCAATAACCATCGTATCTTTAAAAGAAAAAGCAGAAGGTTTTTGTATGAGCCAATCACCAGAAACAGTGACTTGCTCGGCTAGCCCTCCAAAATACTTTTCACCCACTCCCCAACCATTCAGTAGAACTTCATCTCTTTCTTTCCATGCTGGATGTTTTGATTCAATCACAACACCCGAAAAATCGATGCCTGGGGTCAAAGGAAAACTACGCACCACTGGTGAACGCCCAGTAATGGCTAAAGCATCTTTATAATTGAGTGTTGAATATTTGACTTCGACTCTAACCTCTCCTTCTTGTAAAGGCTTTGATGCAATCTCAGTAATTTGTGATGTGTAACCTGCTTCATCTTTAGTAATTACAATACCTTTGTACATAGAACTTCCTCTCTATTTAATTAGACTGCTTGTCTAGAATTAATTAAAAAAATAAATACAGACGTCTGCATTTATTTTTTTAATTAACTTTTTACGTGATTTTGTTGTTTTACAGCTAAAGTAAACAAGCGATAAAATGCATGTAAGGGACTTGTTGATTTGACCAAACGTGCTCTTAGAACTGCACCTTCCCACCCAATCCAAAACTGATAAGCAGCTTCATCGCAATCAGCTAGGCTATATTGTGAATTTGACTGATGTAGGCAATCAGAAACTAATTTCTCCCATACCTTAAAGATACTTTCGATTCGGGCAATGATTTCTTGAGGCAAATACGACACTTCTTGTCCTAAGTTACCTAAAATACAACCTCGTTTAAAATCATATTTTTGCATTTTTTCACCCGCATCTTTTACAAAATTTTGCAGCTTTTCTAGTGAGGAAAGATCAGTTTGATTTAAAAACTTATTCAATCGCTTCACAAAATAAAGTTCATAAGCATCTAAGACTTCTAAAATAAAAGCCTCTTTATTTGCAAAATAATGGTAGAAAGACCCTTTAGGAACTTGAACTGATTTCATGAGATCGTCCAAGCTCATAGCATTCATTCCACGTTCGGTCAGTAACTCGATACCTCGGCGGATTAACACTTCTTTGGTGTCTGCATAGTTACAACCGTGTTTGGTTGGTCGACCACGTGGTCTTTTGGGTAAAGAAGAATAATTCATATAATGAAAATAGACTATGTGACTAGAAATATCAACAATAAGATTATTTGATTGAAAATTTTATCTAAACGGCATCTATTTCTTTGCTGGGAGAACTTAGCCTTTTATATAAATGTACTTAAAAATTCTACGAGTTCATGAACTCATTTTTAATAAATTCCTATTACTTTTATTCAAAATATTGAAATTAATAAATATATTTTAAAAATAATTTATAAACTAGATTTTAGGTAAACATAAGTTAAATAGAATATCCAAGACTGTGGCCTACGCAACCTCAGTTATCATATCTATCTAAAATATCTAAGTTATTAGCATCAATTGCCATCAACTCAATATCTATTAATTCATCTAAATAAAATTCTATAAAATAACCTATTTGGGTTCAACTTTAGTCAATTGTAAACCGCATGTTATTAATGGATTAGTTAAATCATCAGTCAGGCTATAAAATCAGCAAAAAAGAAATAAATTGGTCCCCGTATAACCAAGCGAGGAAATATTTCAATTTGGTTTGATCCTAAGACTCAATGCTATGCTTAGTCACAAGGTAAGCATGGATGAACAGATTACTCAATAATTTGTAGAAGGTAAAAGCATATTGATATTGTGATTAGCTACCAAAAAAATTCTTCGTAGCTTACATCACCTTGTAGATTCTAACGGTTTAAAGTTTTTAGGTGAGGGTTAATGGAAACGTAAGATACATCTACCTGAATATCATCGATAACGATGAAAACTCCATATTGGTATGGATGCTAGAACTTTTCGAATACGAGCCGTTCAGCTCACGACGAACAATATTAGTTACCTTCAAGTTCTTGAGAGACTTGATTAATCAAGTTCCATTGGATGAGTTGATTAACTCTGTTTATCCTAATGAGGCTTATAATACAAAATTACTGCCGATAAGTGATTTCAGATCAACAAGCAAAGAGGTTCTATAAAAACAATGAATTATTAAAATTTTATCCTAAATTTGAATCAATTAAGGAGCTCTAATCTTTGTGCAACAAAGCCCTTTGTTTCATAACAATGGATAGAGGAATCTGGTCTTTCTTACTCTCATCAATAGTAATATGTTGTATGAAACCTGCTAACCATAACAGAAACTCATCTTCATTTGAGATTCGAGGAATTAGGGTTAAATCCAACCTTTTAATACCCTCAATTTTATTCTCATCATCAAAAATGGTCGCACAAAAGAGGTGGTCCCACATGTTTGAACAACTAAAAGCTTATTTATAAGTGATACTCTGCTCTAGTTAAGCTACCTTATTTTGTTGTGGTAGCTGGTCATAGTAAAACTCATCTGGAGTCATTTTGTCCAGACTCGAATGAGGTCGTTTCAAATTATAAAATTCAAAATATGCGTTTAATTGCTTCTTCGCATCCAAAACATTGCTGTAGGCTTTGAGATACACCTCTTCATATTTAACGCTCCGCCATAATCGTTCAACCATCACATTATCAACCCATCGACCTTTACCATCCATGCTGATTTGGATGTCATTTGATTTCAATACATCAATAAATGCATCACTGGTAAACTGACTGCCTTGGTCTGTATTAAATATTTCAGGTCGACCATATTTTTCAATAGCTTCATTTAATGTTTCTATGCAAAATGTAACCTCCATACTAATCGATACTCTATGCGCAAGTACCTTGCGGCTATGCCAATCAATCACAGCACATAAATAAACAAAGCCTTTTGCCATAGGGATATACGTTATATCCGTAGACCACACTTGATTACTGCGCTGAATAGCCAATCCTTTGAGCAGATATGGATATTTGCGGTGAGCTTGATTAGCCTGGCTTAAATTTGGTTTGCAATATAACGCATTAATGCCCATTTTCTTCATTAAAGTACGTGTATGACGTCGTCCTATATGATGTCCTTGACGATTCAACAAATCACGCATCATACGGCTACCTGCAAAAGGGTATTGCATATGTAACTCATCCATACACCGCATCAGCTTCAGATCTGATGCACTCACAGGTTTTGGGCGATAGTAATAACAACCACGGGAGACTTTCAGCAGCTGAGCTTGCTTAGATACTGAAATCTGAAGTGAGTCATCGATTAACTTTTGTGGTTGAAGCGGCCCAGTTTCTTCAACACACCTTCTAAAAAATCAATTTCTAATGCCTGCTCACCGATTTTTGCATGTAGTTTTTTTAGATCGATGGGTGGTTCTGTTGGAGCTTTTGATTGATCGAAAGCTTGCGAGGAAGCTGAAATCAGTTGATTTTTCCAGTCGATAATTTGGTTTTGATGAACATCAAATTCAGCACTCAATTCAGCAAGTGTTTTTTCTGCTTTAATCGCAGCAAGTGCTACCTTAGCTTTAAAATCATTTGAATGATTTCTTCTTGGTCTACGTGCCATAAAATACTCCATATATTGATGTTTATAACATCATTTGGGGAGCAAAATATCACTTATAAGTGTTGTTCAAATTTCCTGATCCACCTCTCAAATTTCATGATCAACTTTTAAATTACTTGAGTGGGTATACTCTCTAACTTTGAGGATTATCAATGTGAAAAGGCCTTTTGGATCCCTTTCAATACCAACCTCTTCCTTAATGTCTTTTATGACTTTTTCAGCCAAAGCTAGATATTGTGGCATGATAATTTCCTTTATATAAATCATACCTAAACTATTATGTGAATAAATAATCAATAATTAATTACTCGTTTGTTACGTAAACGAAACTTCCAGTAAATATTGTAAATTCATAATTACACTAAAATTTAACCAGTTTACATATTCTATCCATATTGTGATGTAGTTATATCTTGCAATAAAAAACCACCCGAAGGTGGTTTAACTAAACATCATGGACATCTGTCCAAACTCATAAATGAGTAATGTGAGACCAAATGCTGAGGCTGAAAATACGAGTACTTCTTGCGAGGTCATATCCATCTCCTTCAATTGTTCTATTTAATCCTCTAATCATTAAGAAGGCATTTGACTCTAAATGCAAACGATTATCACAAATTTTAGGGATTGACTTGTAAGAGATTTTATAAAAGTAACGGCTTTGTTGCATAAATATGTAAGCATCTGATTTAAATAAATTTAATTTTAGATCAAAAAATAATCAAAACTTTTAAAATCATATAGTTATGAAATCTTTGTGCAACAAAGCCAAAAGTAACTGTGACGTTAATTAAGTGTATAAAGTTGTATAACAACATCCATAAGAGAAAAAAACCTCCGCGAATAATAGATATCGAACGGGGTCTTTTATTTCTGATCCGTTTTAAAAAAATATAGGCTTAGAACTCTCTTAAGAGGGATTGCTTAAAAATTTACGCATCTGTCTATGTCTTCTAGTGAGACCTAGTACCTCTTTACGCTTAATAATTTCATCTTCAGTAAAAGGCAGATGATTGATAAGCTGCTCAATCACCATAAAACTATTTTCAATTAAGAAACTATCTTGTTCGGTTGTCCAATTTGAGGTTATATGCTCAGATTTTTTAGACTGTCTTTTCATAAAAAGAACTTATACCTAATCATGAGGACTCTTGACTTTCTTCAAGCACTCTCGGCATACACAAATTTCTTTTTGGTCATTGGTGTAATCGATCTCTCTAGCACCATGAAGGCCAAATATACACATTAATAATCTGATCATCTTATTCCTCCTTTAAGTACTTAAAAGCTATATATCTTAGGCATCTATATTTATATGAATCCCTGTAAGACAGCATTTCGAACAACATTATCGAAGTTTGAATGAAATAAATTTTCAGTAGTGTGACGCTTTGACAATAAACAGAAACTTGCTACCGCACCTATGCTCACCAAAGTTAATAATTTCATCTTTAATTCCATCCATGTAGAACTTTTGATTCAAACATATCACTGTGATTTGTATTTATCTAACCGCTTTCTGATGAATTACTGTTCACAATGTAACCACATTATTATTTATGTAATTGAATTTATTAAATAATGAAATAACTCCTATCAAATTACACTAAGTTATTACAACTTATAAATTTAAAGCTTTATGTGCCCATTTCAGAAATTTATCTTTATCGTTGAAATTAGGGACATTCAATAAATTGATATAGGAAACTTCACCAAAGTTTCCTGAGATTTTATTTGATTCAAGAATTGTAAAATCTTCTTCTTGCCCTACATGTACTTCCCGAAAAAACTCCGTAACTTTCCGATCAAGGTTTAGTGAGGTAAACGCCTCTCTTTCAACTAAAAAGTCATAGATCTGGCTAATCACATGTAGTTCAAATTTTGGTGGTGTTTCAAAAAGTATGCTGAAACAAAGCAGGTTGAATTTTGATAAAATAGAGAAATGCGAATAACTCTAGAAATCAAATGTCCAACCTGCCTCAGTGACAGTATAAAGAAAAATGGCATCAAAGTAGATGGGAAACAAAACTATCAGTGCAAAGACTGTAAACGTCAGTTTATTGGTGACCATGCTCTGAGCTATCTAGGATGTAATTCAGGCATTACTCGAAAAATATTACAGTTGATGGTCAGAGGTAGTGGTATACGAGATATCGCTGAAGTTGAGCGAATCAGTATCGGTAAAGTTTTACGTACTTTAACCGAATCGACCTACCAAATTCAGCCTAAACAAAGTCATTATGAGTCTCTTGAAGTTGATGAGTTTTGGACTTTTGTGGGAAATAAAAATAATAAACAATGGCTTATTTACGCCTACCATCGAGAAACAGGTGAGATTGTTGCTTATGTTTGGGGTAAAAGAGACTTAGCTACAGTTCAACGATTGAAGACAAAGCTTAAACAATTAGGTATTCACTACACCCGAATTGCAAGTGATCATTGGGACAGTTTCATAACTGCTTTTAAAAACTGCAAGCAAAGTATTGGTAAATTTTTTACTGTAGGTATTGAAGGTAATAATTGCAAAATAAGGCATCGAATTAGGCGCGGTTTTAGAAGGAGTTGTAATTTTTCAAAAAAGATTGAAAACCATTTTAAAGCTTTCGACTTAACCTTTTTTTACATCAATAATGGCTTCATTTAATGTCAGCATACTTTTTGAAACACCACCCAAATTTTCTATTCATTGTCTTCCGTTCTCATAATTATTTTAACAATTGGTTTAATTTAAACTAATTTCTTTTACGGATAAAGACAATAATAAACCTACTCTCAGGGACATTTAAATAGATTTTCGCTTAGCCTTTGCCAGTAAGATCTCTATTCGTTGAGTAACTTCCCACAATTTAAGCTCAGCATCACGCCAAAAATAGTAGACGTCACCATCTATGACATACATTTGCTTAATGTAGTTTGTTGATTTTGTCTTGTTTACTTCTTTAGCATTAAAACATGGTTTATCAAGCACTATTACCCTGCCATCTAAATCACCACCGATACAAATATTCATTTCTATTCTTCTTGTTGTAAGCAATGATTAAACTATATCACAAACAAAAAAGCGCAATTATTTGAACGCACTTTATCGACTAAGCATCTGATAAAAAATTAAAATTTATACCAATACAATTTAAGTTAAGCTCCTATTAAAAAAGCCCTACATTTCTGTAAGGCTTTTCCCCTTGGTCTTTTGCGCCGAAACAAGGAATCGTTGTTTTTATTTACAACAAAATAATTAAATCATTAATCGAATAAAAAATGAAGAAAAAAAACCTGCAACTTGGGGAAGGTGCAGGTATAAACTGATATTAACTATCATGGAGAACTTAATACCAACTAATATACTTGGTTTATATTGAGACCTCATTCACATTTTATTCCAAATTATCTAGCAACAAAAAAAGCCCATCAAATGATGAGCTTTTTACGGTAATTAAGTGAATTTCCATATGTACGTCCACTATAGCAGAAATATGCCATATACCTTGATCAGGGTCAAGTGAGCATATTCTCAATTTGCACTTCTAGCTTTGCTTTAATACTATTCATCTAAGCACTTCAAATAATTGATCTAATGTCTGAACCTCAGTTTTCTCTCAGTGATTATCTATCAACCGTACAGGAAGTAATTCAAATTACTTTCAATGAGCCTGTATGGGTGAAAGCTGAGATCCGTAATCTAAATATTAGAGGTGGATCAGGAAATTTGAACAACACTTATAAGTGATATTTTGCTCCCCAAATGATGTTATAAACATCAATATATGGAGTATTTTATGGCACGTAGACCAAGAAGAAATCATTCAAATGATTTTAAAGCTAAGGTAGCACTTGCTGCGATTAAAGCAGAAAAAACACTTGCTGAATTGAGTGCTGAATTTGATGTTCATCAAAACCAAATTATCGACTGGAAAAATCAACTGATTTCAGCTTCCTCGCAAGCTTTCGATCAATCAAAAGCTCCAACAGAACCACCCATCGATCTAAAAAAACTACATGCAAAAATCGGTGAGCAGGCATTAGAAATTGATTTTTTAGAAGGTGTGTTGAAGAAACTGGGCCGCTTCAACCACAAAAGTTAATCGATGACTCACTTCAGATTTCAGTATCTAAGCAAGCTCAGCTGCTGAAAGTCTCCCGTGGTTGTTATTACTATCGCCCAAAACCTGTGAGTGCATCAGATCTGAAGCTGATGCGGTGTATGGATGAGTTACATATGCAATACCCTTTTGCAGGTAGCCGTATGATGCGTGATTTGTTGAATCGTCAAGGACATCATATAGGACGACGTCATACACGTACTTTAATGAAGAAAATGGGCATTAATGCGTTATATTGCAAACCAAATTTAAGCCAGGCTAATCAAGCTCACCGCAAATATCCATATCTGCTCAAAGGATTGGCTATTCAGCGCAGTAATCAAGTGTGGTCTACGGATATAACGTATATCCCTATGGCAAAAGGCTTTGTTTATTTATGTGCTGTGATTGATTGGCATAGCCGCAAGGTACTTGCGCATAGAGTATCGATTAGTATGGAGGTTACATTTTGCATAGAAACATTAAATGAAGCTATTGAAAAATATGGTCGACCTGAAATATTTAATACAGACCAAGGCAGTCAGTTTACCAGTGATGCATTTATTGATGTATTGAAATCAAATGACATCCAAATCAGCATGGATGGTAAAGGTCGATGGGTTGATAATGTGATGGTTGAACGATTATGGCGGAGCGTTAAATATGAAGAGGTGTATCTCAAAGCCTACAGCAATGTTTTGGATGCGAAGAAGCAATTAAACGCATATTTTGAATTTTATAATTTGAAACGACCTCATTCGAGTCTGGACAAAATGACTCCAGATGAGTTTTACTATGACCAGCTACCACAACAAAATAAGGTAGCTTAACTAGAGCAGAGTATCACTTATAAATAAGCTTTTAGTTGTTCAAACATGTGGGACCACCTCTTATTAAGGGCGGACATTACTATCTTGAGTTAGCTGAAAAGGATGAAAGTACCGACAAAGTTATAGCGAGTTGTAAAGGAACCATCTGGAAATTTACAGCTCAGAAAATGGTGCTTAAGTTTGAAAGGGAAAGCGGTGTAGAGCTTTCAAAAGATTTAAATGTCCTGGTAAAAGTCAGAGCCAAGTTTGATCCACAGTATGGCTTTTCAGTTAATGTTGAAGATATTGATTCAAGCTATACCCTTGGAGACATTGCACGGCGTTATCAACAAATATTAGAAAGACTAACCACTGAAGGTCTGTTAAATAAAAATAAGCTCATTCCTACTCCGTTTGATATTCAGAATGTCCTGGTAATTGCTCCTGAGAATGCGGCAGGTTTAGGTGACTTCAAAAAAGATGCTGATGCTTTAGAAAAATCTGGTGTATGTCATTTCAAATACTATTCAGCCACATTTCAAGGGAACACGGCAGCACAGAGTATCATCACTTCTCTAAGTAATGGTCTGAGACAATGGGCTACCGATTTCAATATCCCACCTGATCTCATTGTGATTATCCGCGGCGGTGGTGCTGTGAACGACCTTGCCTATTTAAATGATTACGAACTGGCAGCATTGTTGGCTAAACGAACTGTTCCGATTTGGGTCGGCATTGGTCACGAGAAAGACCGCACAATACTAGATGAAGTTGCAAACCGTTCATTTGATACACCAAGTAAAGTGATTGGTGGTATTCGTAATCTTATCGCTGAACGGACGCAGGACGTCTTAGATTCATTCCAAACCATAAAGCTCTTATCTCAACATCAAATCACGGCGTACCAAAGTCAAAATGATCAATACATGAGAGTGATTAAGACGCTTGCACATGGGCAAATCAATGAAGCTAATAAAAGCGTAGATTTGCTGCGAAGCACCCTGCATTACTTAGCCCAGCAACAGATCAAACTAGCAACGAATCAAGTCGAATCACTGATGCGTGAAACCTTAATTCAGAATCCAAGAAACGTGATGGCTAAAGGCTACGGAATTGTTCGTAGTGAAGGAAAAGCTATTCGCTCTATTCAACAAATCTCAGGTGATAACATCCAGGTCGAATTACTGGATGGTACCATTCAAGCAAATGTAACGAAGGTATATAGGAATGAGTAAAAAAGAACTCTCTTTCAAGAAAGGTTATGAAGTCCTTAAAAAGAATGCTGAACTATTGGAATCACAGGAAGAGCCCGACATCGACAATTTAATGAAAATCGTTGAAGAGTCTATGGTGGCATACAGAGCCTGTAAAACACGTGTAGATGCAGTTCAACAGGCTTTGAATGAGACATTTAAGGAACAATAAGTTAATAATATGGGAAAATTTGATTTTACTTTTTTGGTCTACATTAGATTAAATAAGGATTTGATCATTAAACAACATTGGATGAATGTGTTCGAATAAGTTTAATTTCGACCATGTTTGCCTTTGGGAGGAGTCTACCATTAAGTTGTAAGATCAAAACCAATCGAGATATTTCCTCGATTTATTAATGCTCGGTTATTGGTGGACCAATTCACTGTACGATAGATTTTAGGTACAGGCTTCTTCATTTGGAATTTATATTGTTGAAAAATATTCAAGAAGAAATTTATGCAATAAAGCGACTTCAACTTATACATCTTTGTGTAACAAAGCCATAATAAATATAAAAAATGAATTCTTATTAAACATGTAAGAAAGGTTTACGATGTATTATAAGCATTAATAATGTAAATTACGTTCTGCTTGTGTTTGCTTATTGACAACTTAAGTATTATAAAAAAAATATCAACCTATAATAAAATATAATTGCAATATGAGATATTAAAATTGAGAAATATAATAGATAAATCAATTTCACAATTAGAATACTTGAACTCTTTAAGAGATAAGCTTAACTCAAATTACAATAAGCCCTGTCTATTCTTAGATATAGATGGAACTTTATCTGATTTTCAATTAGATCCTACTAACAGTTATATTCCGACTAAGACTTTAAATATTTTAAGACAAATTATTTCAAATAAAATTCCTGTTATAGCTGTGACAGGACGAGACATTGATTCTGCACGTAAATTATTTGAATCCCTTGATCTTCCAATTGCTGCATTGCATGGATTAGAAATATATCTAGGAAATGAAAAAGAATTACGTACACCAAAGAGTTTCTTAGAAATTTCACATATTTACAAAATTTTAGCTCGAGCATGTATCGCCTATCCAAGTTTACTGATTGAAAACAAGAAATCATCAATTGCGTTGCATTATAGGAAAGCTCCAGAGCTAGAAGATATAGCAAAAAAAATAATATTAGAAGGTCAAAAGGTATTCCCCAACCTAAGATTAATTCAAGGGAAATTCGTTTATGAATTAATACCCGCTCAAGCCAATAAAGGCTTAGCAATCAAGGAAGTTTTAGCTCATTTAAACCAGTATGAGGTTTACACACCAATTTTCATTGGCGATGACGTCACGGACGAAGATGGTTTTTATTTTGTGAATCAGGTGGAAGATGGCATCTCAATCAAAGTCGGTCAAGGGCTTACCCATGCCAAATACCAGCTTAAAGACACAAAGCAAGTACATGATTTTTTGGAATTATTTTTAGAATACATTCGAAACTATGACCACAATGTTAAGGGTAACAAAAACTTAGATGGAGAGAAAACATGTCTAAATTAATTATTTTATCGAATCGAGTCAGTATTCCCAATGGGCAAAAAACTACAGCAGGTGGGCTTGCAGTCGCTATACAAGATGCATTAGATGATATTGGTGGTGTATGGCTCGGATGGAATGGCGAACGAGTTCATAAGCAAGAGGAAGTACATTTTAATATTCTTCGGAAGGATAAAGTTGATTATGTCACCTGCCCTTTAACAAATTCTCAATATTCAGATTATTATGCGGGGTTTGCCAACAATTCACTTTGGCCTGCCATGCATTATCGTTCAGACCTGATCGAGTTTAAAACATCAGAATACGAAGGATATCAAAAAGTAAATTATTTATTCGCTCAAAAACTTGCCGAAATTGCAGATCCAGACGATACCATTTGGGTCCATGATTATCATTTTTTAAGTGTGGCGAAATATTGCCGTGAACTCGGTATGCAGAATAAAATTGGATTTTTCCTGCACATTCCTTTTGCACCTTTATTTATCTGGCAAAAAATTCCATGTGCTCAACAATTGATTGAGGATCTATGCCAATACGATGTGGTGGGGCTACAAACAGATAAAGATCAAAAAGTGTGTATGCAAGTATGCACATCTTTATTGAACGCACAGAAAATTCAACAAACTTTGTTAAGCTACCATCAACGTTTAACCATAATTAAATGCTACCCAATTGGTGTAAATCCAACAGCGATTCAAAAAGCGGCCCATAAGTTTATTGATGTACAAGACTTCCTTACCCGTCCAGTAGAGCTGAATGCTGCAAAAACTATTATCGGCGTAGATCGGATTGATTATTCAAAAGGTTTACTGGAACGCTTTTTGTCCTATGCAGAGTTCTTAGAGAAATATCCTGAGTATCAGCAGCATATTCAACATTTACAAATTGCTTGCCCATGTCGTTTGGAAGTTCCAGCTTATCAACGTTTATTTGAGCGTTTCAAGATTAAGATCGAGATGATTAATCAGGAATTTGCACAGGAAGAGTGGCAACCCGTGGAATGTATTTATGATGCAATAAAACATCATCATTTGATGCAAATCTATCGTCAAGCCGATGTGTGCTGGATCAGTTCAATACGAGACGGGATGAATCTGGTCGCGAAAGAATATATTGCCGCGCAAAATCCATCCAATCCTGGTGTACTTATTCTATCCAAATATGCAGGTGCTGCAGAGCATATGTCAGAAGCACTTCTGGTTGATCCCACCGACAAAATGGCGATGGTCAATGCCTTAAAAAAAGCACTGGAAATGCCACGACATGAACGTATTTCACGCTACAAACAACTAATGAAAGGTTTAAAAAATTTTGATATTAATGACTGGCGCAATGCATTTCTTAACGACTTACAGAACAAAACCGCTATGCAGGATTTCAGATTCCTGGGAATGCGTAACGTTAACCCTATTTATCAAAATTTATAGTACTTCGATTTGTAAGGAACTGGCAATAATATCCAGTATTGCCAGTTCAATTTACTATGATGCTTATTTCACATAAGTAAACCGATTTAAAGCCACAATCAATAATAATAGACCAGATAACGCCATAAATACTGTCTTTAGACCAATCAGCTCACCAATCATTCCAATGAAAGCAGGTCCAACCAGAATACCTGTATAAGCCAAAGTCGAAACACAGGACAGTGCAACTGCGCTCGGCATCACCGTCTGACGTCCAGCACGGGAAAACATGATCGGGACGATGTTAGAACAACCTGTCCCAACCAGTGTATAACCCACTAAAACCAGCCACCAATGAGGCGCGATACTGACCAAAGCTAAACCTAAAGTTGCACAAATCGCGCTATAGGTTAAAAGCTTTTTTTCACCAAAATAACGGATCAGATAATGGCCCGTAAAACGTCCTGTGGTCATGGCAATCGCGAAGAAGGTATACGCCAATCCCGCAAAAGCGGTATTAACTCCATATTGTTGCGTTAAATAAATACCACTCCAGTCCATCGCAGCGCCTTCCGTCATGAAAATGATGAAGCAGGCAATACCAATTAATATAATCAAAGGTTGTGGCAGGCGCTGGCGTATCGAATTTTTCACTTTCGAGGATGCTTCAAGACTGGTGTTTTCTACAGATTTTATGCTGTATGGCACTGAAAGAAAAATAATAATTACCAACAGTAAACTCACAGCAAATGCGCTCATAACAGACGAAATACTTAAAGCAAGCAATGCAGTAATCGTCAGTACCCCAGCTAATCCGCCTAGACTCGCCATACCATGAAAGCCAGACATCAATGATTTTAAGCTATTTTTCTCAACCACTACGGCCTGAATATTGAGTGCAACGCCCAGACTTCCCGCTGCTGTACCAAATAAGAATAAGGTGATCGCCATCATTAACGGCGTGGTCCATAAGCTTAGGCTTGGCAATAAAACGGCAAGCAAGAGTAAAGCGAAACCGATCGGCACACGACAACCAATACGCTGAACAATTTTACCTGTTGCAGGCATAGCTAGCATTGCACCTAAGCCGCTGCATAATAGCAACAAACCAAAATCGGCATGATTAAAATGCAAACGTTGCTGGGCAAAAGGAATCAGCGGCGCCCATGCAGCCGTGGCGAAACCAAGACCGAAAAAGCTAAAACGAGTTGAAAGACGTTGAGCACTTAATTGAATTTCAGGATCAATAAGAGCAGTTCTGGAAAAAAGGATCATTTAATACCATCCACACAAATTAACTCAGAGCGTCCATCTCGGATAAATCGCCATAGAAAAACCCCTGCTAATCTATAGAGAAGTTCTATAAATCCACAGAGGCTTTTATGGCGAAATTATACACAAAACCAAGATAAAAATAGTATTTTTTGAAAAAAATAAAATCGCTACATATCAATAATTTATCTTCTTTTATTCAAATAAAATTAAAGCGTTTATTTTTAACACTTTTTATTCTTAGCTTTTCAATTAAATTAGGCAAAGATATGAATTTACTTAAATTTTGTAGGGATGACTGAATTAAGCAGCTCATTTATAAACCTGAATAATATATTTCACTCGGTATAGCTGTGGATTAGCTTTCTCCACCAAATCAGATCAATTTTATAAATGTTTTAAAAAGTACGATAAACCTTCAGGTGCACGTCCATTTAATCTACTGCTAGTGGTGACGCGAACCAAATTACTCCAAGTGATTTTGCAACATTGCTTAATAAATTTTTCAATTAATGAGACATCCTCATGACAAGGAATAGGTTCAAAGCCTCCCGCCTTAATATAGGCTTCGGCACTAAAGCTTAAATTCGCCCCATGTATATGTTGATGATTCATCATGTCCTGATAATGCGTCAGATATTTTTGCTGTTGTTGTATTGATAAGTGACTAAGATCATCCAGTATAACGATTCCACAAATGGCATCTGTTGGTTGATGTCGCATTTGGTATAGTAACCAATCAGGATCTACAATTGTATCAGCATCCGTGCAAGCGACCCATGTAACTCCTTGATCGATTAGCTGCCTAATGCCAAGGTCTCTGGCCTTGCCCACACAAGCAAAATTACATTCAAGCCAATTCATCTGATGTGACTTTACAATCATGAGGGACTGGTCAGTACAACTGTCTAAAACCACTAGAATCTCGACCTGACCGTGACCTATATGCTGTATAGCGTGTTTAATTGACTGCAAACAAGCGGATAAATTTTGTTCCTCATTATGGGCTGGGATAACAATACCTATTTTCATACTAAGCCCTGTTGTTTTGCTAAAGATGAAGGATTTACCGTCCAGATATCAATGATGAAATCTGGATCATTCAAACTTAAATAATGAGTGAACAACAAAGATTGTTTTAAACAATGATGGACTTGATAAGCATCTAGTTCAAAATCCTGAATGGCGTAACGCCAGTGACAACACAGGATTTCACCTTGTGACGTTAAACTGTTTTTGAGCTGATCGATCAGTTCATGCAGTTCAGTGCGTGATAAGTAATAGGCCACTTCACTGATGACAATCAGATCAAATTTCTGTTCAGGAAAATATTCAGGAATTTTTTGGTGTTGAACGCTCACATGCTTCAAATTCTCTAAACGTTTAGAGGCCCAATGAACAGCATGTTCAGAAAAATCTAGACATAAAAGCTGATCAGCGCGTTTGGCTAAATGTACACTTAAATGGCCATTGGAACAGCCGATTTCCAACACTGATGAATAATGCTGTTGAGTAAGCAATGCCAAACAAATCTGCCTTTTACGAGCTTCATACCAATGTAAATCATAGCCCCAAGGGTCGTTATTGTGATGATATAAGGCTTCGAAATATTGACTAGAATCATTCACAAAGATAAACCTCCCAAGGCATTAACAAACGTTCGATGATTGCTGGAGATAAAATCGCAGCATTGCCTGTACTTTCATCAGTTTCAATCTGACTCTTAAACTGCATGATGGCCTGACGTTTTTTGATTAATTGGGCCTGAGTTAAGTTATAAGCTCTAGCCTTTTGCCAGTTGATACGCGGATCTAGTGGTCGCGCCCAATGCCAAGCCCAGATCAGCACGTGTAAATATGACATGTCATGAGCTAGAGCAAATGCCTGTACAGTTTTTCCTACCGCTTCATGATCTGGATGCCCATCCTGTGCATAGCTACAAATTAAAATATCTTCCGCTTTAACCAACTTGTCTAATTCTTGCCACAGATGTTCCCTGTGCAAATGAATCTGCCCGTCTAGTAAATTTAATGCAATACGTTGAACATATTCAGAAATATCTAGACACTGTAAAGCCGCCAAGCTTTCTTGTGGGCGAATTTGATCTAATTGATCTGGGCTGTATTTGGTTGAATGTGGATGGCTTTGTGTCCCATTACTGACGGCAACGATCACTAACTGACAATTCAACATAATTAATTGTTGCATCAAGCCGCCACACCCCAGTATCTCATCATCTGGATGGGGTGCGACAATCAAGATTCTTTTAGAGTGAAATTTTTTAAAATTGAGTAGAGAAAGCGGCTGCTGCTCAAATGCATGCAGCCATTGTTCTCGGGAGGTCCCTTGCCCTTCAATAATACGATCTTCGACTAAAGTATGTTTTAGAGCTGCCATGATATTTGCTCCTGTAAACATCGTTCAGCAATTTGCTCATCATCGAATGCCGCATGACTTTGCCGAATAAATACAGGTAAATCAGCCATTAGGCTGGCAAAAGTTGCTTGTTCACAAAAAGGCCTTGCTCCAAGCGCTTTTCCTACCCCTTCAATAACCTCCAAACAGCTTTGTTCTGCCTGCGCACGCAAGATCCGTACATCCCGTTCATGGCTAAGCTTGGGTTGGCTATCAATCAGTTGCGCGATATATTGGAAATATTGTCGGGTTACAGCAAGTCGAGTTGCCAACTGACCTAAATACATTTTCTTAAAAGGATTAGGGGTTTTAAGGCAACTTTGTTGTAGCTCATCCACTAACCGCACCGCGGCACCGTACCAGCAAGCTGCAACACCCGCAGCACCATGCCAAAAACCAACCCGATCAAGGTAGTCATTGGGATGACCAATGAGTTTGACTGCTATCTCCTGAAAATTGACTCTTGCGGTCTGTGTTCCCTGCATGCCTACAGCTTGCCAGTGAGCCAGATCAATGGTGATCAAGGATTGGTTGAGGTCAATAATGCAGAGCTGAGATTGCCCCTGTTGATCTTTAAAACTGATTAATGCTTTATGAATAAATTCAGCGCCTGAACACCACGGCTTAATTCCATGACAAAGCCCATTTTCGACCTGTAACGGCACGGGTCCACCATCGGCAGCCCAAACAGCCCATGTCTCCTCATCGATTTCATGTTGATAACCGAGTTCATGCAAAATACTTAAAGCATCAAAATGGGACTCAAAAAGCTTGGCTAAACTTAGGTCAAAGCCAGCTATCTGAGCAAAAATTTGCCAGCGCTGATAGGTTTGTCCCGAAGCAGGTTCAGGCAATCGTCCAACAGAATGAATCAACTGTTTCAACACAATTGGACGTTGACTTAATTTTTCTTCAGCTGAGTACTGCTCAAAGCGATTTAATATGTCTAAAGTTGAGCCTTTTATAAATATTTTGCTATTCATTCTTAAAATGTTAATTCAAATGAGTTTATTTAAATAATAATTGAAACAATCCGTTTAGTTAAATAGATAAATTGTAATGAAAAGATAATTATTCATACTTATTTAACTATTTATTTCGTTTTGTTTCATTGCTAACTAAACAGTATTTTTAAGTGAATCTATAAAATCATCATGTAAGGATTATTTAAAATCCAACAATTATGAGGAAATATGCAGTAGCTTAAAGGCTTCCGTATTGTAATGTTTATAAAAGAGGTTTTAAGAAATGAGTACTTTAAATATTCCAGATATTAAAAAACATTCAGATGTTATTGCTTCTTGTGGTACAAAAGTCGGAACAGTTGACCATCTTGAGGGTGATAATCAATTAAAACTTACTAGAGATGAAAATGATCAACATCATTTAATCCCAACAGGCTGGATTGGTGAAGTAAAAGGTGACAAGGTTGTACTGATTAAAAATTCAGAAGAAGTTAAGCAACAATGGCAAGCTATTTAAATTATTCTAAAATAAAGAGTACGACTAGATTTTGGTCGTACTCTTTTATTTCTTTGTAAGTAATTTCAAAGAAGCGCGAATCCGTCGCAATGTCCGTTGAATCAAAGGTGTTTCATTTCTTACTTGTAAAAATAGGTAGATGGAATCTATTTGTCATAGACTACATCTATTTTATATAAATTAATAGGTTAGCCTACTATCATTTAAAATTACTTCCTAAGAATGGGAAAATATACTCAACCACTTTTTGCGTAGCCCATAAACCAATCTCTTGGTGATGTTGATGTGGAGCTAAATATGGCATCAATTTGCTAATTTTATGCCCAGTATTTGTAGATATCTGAATTTGCTGCTGTAACAGCGATAATTCTTTTTCTGACAAATAACTAAAATCATTTAGTTCTATAAAGTTTTTTATATATTCTGAATTTACTGGATTAATGCGTCTACTTAAATTAGCACCAGCAATCCAATCATAAATAAAAGTTTTTTCTGCAGCAGAGAAAACTCCAAACATTTTCCCATCTTCTTCATTGATCAGCTTCCAAAATCGGCTACGTTCCGGATCTTCGTTAAGCGTAATCCATCCTATTTTTATTAGCTCAATAATGAATTCCTCAACCTGATCTTCTTCTGATAGCCATGAATTTACAGACTTATTATTAAACTTGCATTTCTCATTATGCATGTGCTTTCCAACCAAGGCTTTGCTCTTGAAAATGTCTAGGACCACTCGCTCAGTATTTAAGTTCTTTATTATTTGAACTGAGCTAATTCCCCGATTATTCAATAAAAAACCTATCTTTAATTTACGAATAAATTCAGATTGATTTGGGTAACGTTTGGCTAAACACTTGATCGCATTTGTAGCTAATTGAGCATGTCCATTATCAAAGTTATCAATTGTAATGTGTAGGTTAAAATATTTGGAATCAATACCTAACTCTTTAAGTTCATAATTTGTAATCAGTAAATGAAGTGGTAGTTGTTCGTATCCAAAATTAAAACCTGCAATCTCGGGTATAAAATCTGATGGAGCATAAGCTAAAGCTAATTGTATTGCTGACTGGTGATAATATTCATCAGGTAAATTCATTGAAAATTGATGAAGTCCAAGTGATAGAAGTAATTTATTGAAAAGTTTTACATGGTTACTTTGACTAGAACCTAACCCTAACTCCTCAACATATATCTGTATAAAGTCTCTAAAAGCTGGATCATTCCAGTACTGTGTAAAGCTATAAAGCCAAGCCCCGTCTACTCGTTTGGTCGGTGCTACTTTGTATAAAAACTCATAAGCTTTACTTGTAGTTCCAAAAAACTCCCTTGCACTCCCATTTTCACGCCTTTCTAAGTACTCTTTGTAATGCAAGCATTGTGTTTTATTTTGTTTCTGCATCCAGACTGCCAATTGATCAACATTAGTAGGAAAATCAGAGAAATCACTATCCAAATGAAGTATTTCGTTTTCTAGGAAATGATAAGCTTTCAACTCTTTTGCAGAACGTGACATTGATGGATCTAAAAAAAATTGTGTTATTTCAAAATATTTCTGATGGGCATCGGTTATTAAATTTAAAATTCTCTCTTTTACTGCAGTAGGCATTATAATTCTCTCGCGGTAAATAACTTATACCAACATAATTGACACTTGTACTTAATTAATTAACAACTTTGAAAAGAAACGTTAACAAATGTAATCCTTTAGTTTATTTAGTTTTAAAATACAAAAATTTAAGTAAATAATTATAATATTTGAAATAAAGAAACATTTCACTATATGAGATATCAATCACATTCATTAAAGTTAAAAAAATATGGTGTTTAAAATTAGTGAAAAAGCATTTTATCTAATTTATAAAATTGTTAACTGTATTTATTGAAAGTACAAGCACTGTTATTATTTCTGTCGTTATTCAGTTGATATCCTACACGGATTTTTCTTGTTTTTTTAAATTCAAACAAATCAATAAATTACAAACACAAATCCAATCAAATAGATATAAATCTGAATTAAGAATAAAATTTAACATTGTTAGCCTTTTGTAAAAAACAAAATATATATTTCCATTTATTATCAACATCTAAACTTTTAAAACAAACACAATTTAACTCAAAAATTAAAATGTAACACCTCTGATGTTTTTTAAAACACAAATTATGATATTAATAATAAATCTACTGATTAATTAATGTAGATTAATTCTAATCTTATGAGGTTCAGTAAAATGACTAATCAAAATCAACAGCAGAAAAATCAGCAACAGCAGCAGCCAAATCAACCGCAAAAAAAGCCAGATCAGCAACAACAGCAACAGCAACCAGACCAACCGCAAAAAAATCCGAATCAGCAAAAACAACCGAACCAAAACCAGAAAAATGACCAACACGCTCAACAGAAATAATAGTTTTTCATGTTGAATAATATTATTAAATTCTTAAACTCATTCATTAATTAAATCCAACTAAGAATTTTTTTTGAATTCTTAGTTGGATAGAATTGGAGTTCATTATGACTATCAATGACCATCAAGACGAAAACCCAATCAAGCATGATTGGCGTACGGATTATTCAAACCGCCCATATTACGGCGATATCCAACGAGAACTTCCTGATGTAGATTATGACCGTGATCTTCGTTCAGCCTATGAATTAGGTCAGCATGCCCGAAATGAGCGTGGTACTGATGCACGATTTGAGGATTCAGAAAGTGATCTAAAAGTAAAATGGGAAGAACTAAAGGCTGAATCACGCTTAAAGTGGGAACAAGCCAAACATGCGATTAAAGATGCATGGGACAAAATGTAAGCCAGTATAATGATAATGAGCCTTTTAGGCTCATTATCAGCACATCTAAATAATAATTAAATAGGTGTAAAATGGACTTTATAAAAATACTATTAGCTGATACTACATTTACTTTTGCAGCAGAAATTGTACTTCGTAGTGTCTTGATGTACTTCTTGATTATCTTAGTTTTAAGATTTTCTGGTAAACGTGGTGTTAGGCAACTTTCCATCTTTGAAATCGCAATTATTCTTAGTTTAGGATCTGCTGCTGGCGATGCTATGTTCTATGAAGAAGTTCCTATCATTCATGCTGTCATCGTTTTTGCAGTAATTATGGCTTTATATCGCTTAACAACTTACTTAATGATGAAATCCGATGCTATTGAGACATTATTGGAAGGTCGACCAATATACATCGTCAAAAATGGTTTACTGATTGTTGAGGATATTAAGCAAGAAAAGTATTCATATGATGAGTTCTTTGCCGAAATGCGCCAAAAGAAAATAGAGCATCTTGGACAAGTTAAAATGGCACTGCTTGAGACGGATGGTTGCCTAAGCGTGATCCCATATTCTAAAGAAAATATAAAATGGGGCCTTCCTTTGTTTCCCGATGAATACCAAATCGCAAATCATCACAATGTAGATCACTTTTATTCTTGTATGTTATGTGGCCAAACCCAACTTTTAAATCATTTAAAAGAAGAATGCCCACGCTGTCAAAATACAAAATGGGCTAAATCCTGTTTGTATTGCGAGGAATATCAAAATTAATCAGCTTTTGTTTTGACTTAGATTAATTCAACATTATTTAAAATGAATAGTTTAAGCGAACAAAAAATACACATTTCTTTACCTTACTCAAAGAGTAAATACTTAAAGTTTATATGGGTATCTTTGATCCAAAAAAGAGTTTTCTGGCAAGTAACTCATATTCGATTGTAGATAACCTATTAAATTGTATAAGCACAAAATATCCGTCAACAAATAAGCCATTAACTTACGTGAAAATAAATACTTATTTTCATAAAACGTTATAAAGCAAATGTATAAGAGAATGTGATATGAAAGAACCAAATACACCAAAAATCGACCAGCTTTCTGAGGAAGCATACGTGGATCCTATAGGTAAAACTCTTACCACTTCTTTAGGTGTTCCCGTAGCTGATAATCAAAATAGTCTAAAAATTAATGAGAAAGGCCCTACTCTTCTCGAGGACTTTCTTCTAAGGGATAAACTTATTCATTTTGATCGTGAGCGTATTCCAGAACGTGTTGTACATGCTCGAGGGGTCGGTGCTCATGGTTACTTTCAAGCTTATACCGGTAATGAAAAATGGACTAAAGCCAAGTTCCTAACGGACACAAATAATCAAACCCCTATCTTTGTCCGTATTTCTACAGTTCAAGGTGGGCGAGGTTCGGCTGATGTCGTTCGAGATGTACGAGGTTTTTCTATAAAATTTTATACTGAAGAAGGAAATTATGATTTGGTGGGGAATAATATCCCTGTCTTCTTCATTCAGGATGCTATTAAATTTCCGGACTTTGTTCATGCAGTAAAACCAGAAGATGCCAATGAAGTTCCAACTGGTCAATCTGCCCATGATACTTTCTGGGATTTTATTTCTTTAAACACCGAAGCATCACATATGACTACTTGGATAATGTCAGATAGAGCAATTCCAAGAAATCTACGCTCTATACAAGGTTTTGGTGTTCATACATTTAGATTGATTAATAAGAATAATGAAGCATTCTTAGTGAAATTCCATTGGACTCCAAAGCAAGGGGTAGCTCAAGTCGTCTGGGATGAAGCCCTAAAAATTAATGGCAAAGATCCCGATTTTCACAGACGTGATCTGTGGGATGCTATTGAGCGTGGCAATTACCCGGAATGGGAATTAGGCGCACAAATTTTCTCTGAAGAAGATGCAAAACAATGGGACTTTGATGTCTTAGATGCTACAAAATTAATCCCAGAAGAACTTGTACCAGTCACTCCACTAGGTAAATTTGTTTTAAACAAAAATACAGATGATTTTTTCGCAGAGACAGAACAAGTTGCTTTTAGTCCTGCAAATATTGTCTCAGGTATAGATTTTAGTAATGACCCCCTTTTACAAGGACGGCTATTTAGCTATACGGATACTCACTTACACAGACTAGGTACGGTAAATTTTAATCAAATTCCAATTAACAAACCCGTTTGTCCTTTTCATACGAATAGACGAGGTGGTTATGCTAATCACGAAGTTTATAAAGGAAAGGCAAATTATGAACCTAATTCTGTTGATGAAAATTGGCCAAGAGAATCACCTAATGACAGTGGTGCCTTCAAGACACATCCTGAAGAAGTACAAGGCAGCAAACTAAGAGTTCGACCAGAAAGTTTCGCTGATCATTTCTCGCAAGCCACAATGCACTACCATAGTTTGGAAAAACATGAACAACAGCATATTAAGGATGCATATTCTTTTGAATTATCTAAGGTTAAATCGGAAGATATCCGCAGACGTGTAGTTTACGCTGTCTTAGCTAATATTGACTTGGACTTAGCTGAATATGTTGCGAAAGAGTTAGGTATTAAAACTCCCCCTAAACAGCAAGATAGTCTGCACCAACCCGTAATTGCATCTTCGAAAAGATTAAGTACCTCATCTTTTCCTGCATCTGATATTAAACAGCGAAAAATTGCCTTGCTCGTTCATAACGGTGTAAATGCGTCATCAATAGATGATATTAAAATATGGGCTGAAGCAGAAAAAGCTATTGTGGAAACTTTAGCACCGAACGCAGCCCCTGTTAAATCTAGTGATGGCAATGAAATACCAGTAGATGGAAGACAAAATGGCGAGCCTTCAGTGACTTATGATGCCGTAATCGTGATTGATGGGAATAATTTAGAAGTATTTAAGGCTGATGGAGTTTCTAAACATTATGTATTAGAGACATATAAACATCTCAAGCCCATTGTTTTCCTGGGTGATAAATGCGCTTTAATAGATGAGTTTCAGCTCACGAAGGATGCAGCTCTATTCTCTACTCAAAATTTTAAAGAGATCCAAGATCAATTCAAACAAGCTATTCAAAATCACCGTTTGTGGGATAGAGAAAAAGTTGTCGCAGCTATTCCAGCATGAATTTATTTGAGATTAAAAGTAGTGTAAGTATTTGATTTCAAAAAGCCCTCGACGAGGGCTTTTTGATCTACTTTTGCTCTTTAAGTGGATTCTCAGGCTCTTCATTTGGTTTTTTCTGAGGATCTGGATTCTGATAGGTTTTCTGATCACCCTTGTCATCGTTTGATTCTTTTTGAGGTTTTGATTCTGGATTTTGCTTATTAATCATGTCGGTTCCATCACGTGAAATACTATAATAATAGATATGACATCAGGCTCTATCTATCAATAATAGATATGTTACGCAATCCTACCTTTATAGTAATTAGCACTTTAAGTTTATTATGAATTAATTAAGCTGTTCTTCAGTGACCACATCAAATAGATACCTCTAAAAACTTCTTCATTTTCCTCTGTATTTTTCAATAAGAAAATAATTTTGAAACTTCCGCTACTATATTGTTTTAACGATTTTTTTTAAAAGTAATTTTTATTTCTATTTGGGCTATTATTTGATCGACGATCATAAAGAATAAACAGGGATAAGTCTATGTGCGCAAATTTCGAAGCGATCAGAAAGAATCGTGCATTTCTCCTAGATCTCCCTGAGCCTGATCAGTTGGAGTTCCCTGAAGACATTTTCCCGAACTATCCTTCACCTTTGATCTTTTCCAATGACGGCAAGATCGAATGGAGATCAGTTAATTTTGGAATGATTCCCAAATGGGCCAAGGAAAAGAATTTCGGCAAGTACACATACAATGCCCGGACTGAGACGGTCGCTGAGAAACCCAGTTTTAGGGAAGCTTGGCATAAGTCTCAGTTTGGCTTGATTCCAGTCGAAACCATCTTTGAACCTAAATATATTGACGGGAAATCTCACTGGTATGGGATTGCTCGTGAAGATGGCATGCCCTTTACAGTGGCGGCCATATACGAGAATGCTGTCATCAATGGAGAGCAAATCCGATCGATGAGTATGCTCACTATCAATGCTGATAAACACCCTTTCATGAAGCAATTCCATAAGCCTAAAGATGAGAAGCGTTCGATCATCGTAATCCCTGATGAATACCGCAAAGAATGGCTGAATTGCAGCTTTAAAGAGGCGCATGAATTCTTCTTTGAAATGCAGGATGAGTACATCTCCTTCCCTAAATCCCGCTTATCCGAAAATGGTGCTCAACCTAATTTAATTTGAAGGTGCATTGATTATCCACAGCTTTTAAATTTGAAATTTAATTTGCCACCGACTATCCTAAAAAAAGAGTTCAGTTCCAAACACGCCTCGTAGCGTAGGAGTCAAACATGTCAAAGAAACTACCGATCTATTTCTCGGATGACGTCTGGTCATTCCTTCAAACACTTATGGGCCCAGATGGCGCTCCAAGTCCTACAGTCAATACTGTATTTGAAAAAATACAAAAAGAGCATGAGCTAGGTTCTAAGTTTGATCTTAAAGAAATTTCAGTCAAAACCCGCCTCGAAATTCCGTCTGCACTTGAACGTTTTTCTGCTGGTCCTGCTTTTGGTACCAAAGACCATATCGATAAGTCGATCGACTTAAATGACTTCCTTATTTTTAACCCAATATCGACGTTCATGGGGCGGGTTGATAGTGAGTCTATGCTTTACGCTGGCTTTGAAATTGATGACCCTTTCTTGGTCGATAAGAGCATTACAGCACAGCATAGAGATATCGTTTTAGCCCTCATCGATGAGCGTGAAATAACACTTAAGCGGTTAATGATGACCGCTAAGATGTCAAAACAAGAAATCAAAGAAATGTTTGGGGATGAAGACTATGAACTTCCCCCTATTTGGCTAAGAGCTGAAAACCCAGCTTACGAGCATATAATTCCGAAAGACAGTCAGTCTATCTCCATCCAAGGGGTTGTGACCTTCAACCTCAAGCAATTTTATAGACGCTCTACCAGCAAATAAGAAGTATAAAAAATGAAAGCTGAAAATCGTATATTCGCGTTAGTTGACGTGAATAACTGCTACGTCAGTTGTGAGCGTATTTTTAATCCGTCCCTTAATAATCGTCCGGTCATTGTTCTCTCGAGTAATGATGGTTGTGCCGTGGCACGTTCCCAAGAAGCCAAAGATATTGGCATTAAAATGGGTGTGCCAGTATTCCAAATTCAAGACATCATCAAGAAGCATGATGTTCAGGTGTTCTCCAGCAACTTTGCCCTTTATGGAGCCATGTCTCGTCGTTTTATGACTTTACTGGGGATGTATGTTGCACCAGGAGAACAAGAGATTTATTCAGTTGATGAATGCTTCTTGGATCTCACCAGCTATGAGCATTTATTTGATTTAACCGACTATGCCCAAGACATTCGTAAAACTGCTTGGCAGTGGCTCACTTTACCCTGCTGTGTGGGCATTGGACGCTCAAAAACTGAAGCAAAAATTGCCAACCATCTAGCCAAGAAGAATAAGTTTTTTAATGGGGTATGCAATCTAGTCGATATGGATCCTTGCTCTACTGAGGCCATGCTTGCACAGATCGACGTTGGCGAGGTTTGGGGTGTTGGGCGTCAGAACTGTAAAAAGCTTAATGCAATGAATATCCGTACAGTTTTGGATTTAGTTCAAGCGCACCCGGCAGAAATTAAAATGCAGTTCAGCATTATCATGGAAAAGACCGTACGCGAATTGAATGGGATCTCATGCATCGATATAGAGAGCGATTCACCTGCTAAAAAGCAAATCATCAGCAGCCAATCTTATGGCCAACCCATTTACGACATTGAAAACATCAAATCTTCAGTGCGCTTATACGTGCAGAGAGCTGTCTCAAGACTTCGTGATGATATGTCCTTATGCAAGATGATTGGGGTGTTTATTCAGACAGGTCGCTTTGATAAATGTGCAAAATACACACCTTACGTGATTATGCAGCTGCCCGAGCACTCCGACGATGTTTTAGAGATTACCCGTATAGCCATGCAGGCCATTGATGAAATATTCAAACCCGGCTTTAAGTATAAAAAGGCGGGAATCATCCTGATGGAGATTGTCCCGAAAGCAAAATTCTCCCCTGACCTATTTACCGATTATTCGCTACAGATTAAGCGAGCCAAGCTCTCCGACGCCTTAAATCACATCACCCACAAGTATGGCAAGAACACGCTGTCCTTGGGTTTATGCGGGCGCAAAGAAGAGCACTGGCAAATGAATCAAGAACGCAAATCCCCGAACTACTTAACCGAATGGAATGAACTCGTTAGAGTGAGATAAGACAATGCATATTTATAAACTTTCAAATGAACAATTGGCGCAGATTTTAATTCCAAAGCGTTTTGTACCGCCTACACCTGAAGAATTCAAAGACAAGAATATGGTCTATGTTTTTGACAGTGAGGATAAGTTTGAGCTGACTTATGATGAACTGGTGGAAATTATTGGTAAGGCGAGACAGGCTGGACCTAGAATGATTCCAGTGTTGGGAACGGTGAACTAAATCGATCTGGCGTTAAGCGGTTTTTAAAGATATTGAAAAATTAGGATACATCGGGAATGAGAGATGAATTAAAAGAAATTTTTATTCGTGGATGCAACGAGAAAATTGAGAAGAAAGGGGAAAATGTTGGTCTATCATTTTACGCTTTCTTCAAGAACAAAAACGATAACCCAGAACTATTGATGGAGGCTGCTCAGTGGTGGATTATGAAACACAAATTAGATCACTTCGAGAAAGCAGTTAAAGTTAGGCAACTTGTTTTAGGTGAGTCAAAGTAACAAAAAACCATGATAGAGCGCTTAACTCTATCATGATTTGATTTATGATATTGATTATTATAATAAAAGTTATAAATAAAGTACAATATTAAAATCTTAATCTTTAGCTAACATAATCTTCAGTTGATATAACTTGAGGGCTTTGTTGCACAAAGATTTGAAATGCAAAGCGCCCCTAATTGAGCCAAATTTAAGGCGTAACTTGGGTAAGTGGTCGACCTAATTCCGTAAATCTGTTAAGGACTGCTACACGTGCATGGATCTCATTCACTTGGCTATCAAAACTCCTTGCACTGAGTTTATCTCCTAATAATTTGATGCAATGCATCTTAGTTTCAACCAAACTTCGCCGATCATAGCCTGACCATTTTTTCCATAGTGTCCTGCCTAAACGTATAATTGTTCGAAGTAATTCATTTCGCTCTAGCGAGCTACTCTTTGTATCTTTCCATGGTTTCGCATTTTTTCTAGGTGGAATCACCGCATGCGCTTGCCGATCTGCAATGACCTGACGGCATTGCTTGGTGTCATAAGCTCCATCGGTATAAACAGAGTTAATCTGCTCATCTTGTGGAATCTGATTAAGTAAATCACCAAGCACCTGTGAATCACTGACATTATTGGTTGTAAGCTGAACTGCTCGTATTTGTAGGGTTTTAGCATCTATACCAATATGAAGTTTACGCCATTGGCGACGATATTCAGGTCCATGTTTCTTGCGTTTCCATTCGCCCTCGCCTAGAAACTTCATGCCTGTAGAGTCCATCAGTAGATGCAGCCCATCGCTACTTTTTTGGTAGCTGATTACAATATCAATATGCTTTTGTCTTCTACAAAGCGTGGTGTAATCTGGAGCTATCCAATTTAATCCGCAAAGTTTAATCAGACTTTGCACAAAGCCAGTGACCATACGTAAAGACAGACGGAATAAGGATTTAATCATTAAGCAGCATTGGATGGCTGCGTCGGAGTAGGTTTGATTTCGCCCTTGTTTGCCTTTTGATGGCGCATACCATTGCGTAGCAGGATCAAACCAAATGGCAATATTTCCGCGACTCATGAGTGCTCGGTTATATGCGGGCCAATTGGTTGTGCGGTAGATTTTGTGTGTAGGCTTCTTCATTTGAAAATTATATCGCTGAAAAACCCTTTACAGATAGGTTTGTGCAACAAAGCCCCTGTAAACATTCAGCTAATTGTTCAACCATTTTAATGTCAGCAACATGCCCATTGGATAAGCCTGAGCTAACGATCTCTCCGAATTGATTCATCACGATATGTACTTTAAAGCCATAAAACCACCCCATTGAACTTTTACCTCGAGATGCGATCTTGGCTAATGATTTATGACGCTGAATATGCTGATTTTTACAGGCAGGTAGAGTCGTTGAATCAATCCATAAATATTGGCTATGTTGAGCAGAGGTGGATCAGGAAATTTGAACAACACTTATAAGTGATATTTTGCTCCCCAAATGATGTTATAAACATCAATATATGGAGTATTTTATGGCACGTAGACCAAGAAGAAATCATTCAAATGATTTTAAAGCTAAGGTAGCACTTGCTGCGATTAAAGCAGAAAAAACACTTGCTGAATTGAGTGCTGAATTTGATGTTCATCAAAACCAAATTATCGACTGGAAAAATCAACTGATTTCAGCTTCCTCGCAAGCTTTCGATCAATCAAAAGCTCCAACAGAACCACCCATCGATCTAAAAAAACTACATGCAAAAATCGGTGAGCAGGCATTAGAAATTGATTTTTTAGAAGGTGTGTTGAAGAAACTGGGCCGCTTCAACCACAAAAGTTAATCGATGACTCACTTCAGATTTCAGTATCTAAGCAAGCTCAGCTGCTGAAAGTCTCCCGTGGTTGTTATTACTATCGCCCAAAACCTGTGAGTGCATCAGATCTGAAGCTGATGCGGTGTATGGATGAGTTACATATGCAATACCCTTTTGCAGGTAGCCGTATGATGCGTGATTTGTTGAATCGTCAAGGACATCATATAGGACGACGTCATACACGTACTTTAATGAAGAAAATGGGCATTAATGCGTTATATTGCAAACCAAATTTAAGCCAGGCTAATCAAGCTCACCGCAAATATCCATATCTGCTCAAAGGATTGGCTATTCAGCGCAGTAATCAAGTGTGGTCTACGGATATAACGTATATCCCTATGGCAAAAGGCTTTGTTTATTTATGTGCTGTGATTGATTGGCATAGCCGCAAGGTACTTGCGCATAGAGTATCGATTAGTATGGAGGTTACATTTTGCATAGAAACATTAAATGAAGCTATTGAAAAATATGGTCGACCTGAAATATTTAATACAGACCAAGGCAGTCAGTTTACCAGTGATGCATTTATTGATGTATTGAAATCAAATGACATCCAAATCAGCATGGATGGTAAAGGTCGATGGGTTGATAATGTGATGGTTGAACGATTATGGCGGAGCGTTAAATATGAAGAGGTGTATCTCAAAGCCTACAGCAATGTTTTGGATGCGAAGAAGCAATTAAACGCATATTTTGAATTTTATAATTTGAAACGACCTCATTCGAGTCTGGACAAAATGACTCCAGATGAGTTTTACTATGACCAGCTACCACAACAAAATAAGGTAGCTTAACTAGAGCAGAGTATCACTTATAAATAAGCTTTTAGTTGTTCAAACATGTGGGACCACCTCTAGCTTTCATTACAACTACATGTAAAGCATGTAGTGCTAATTGATGCATATTAATCAGGTGAATCATGCGCTGATAACAAGGTAAGCTCTTAAATAAATGACTTTTATGCTGTTTCAGCCATGAAAAAAATGCTTTGAAATTATTGAAGTGAGAACACTTATACCAAATGGCGATAAAGAGGATTTCAGAGATACTCAGTTGCACTTTTCGGATTCTTAAGCAGTGATTGTTTTGCTTGAGAAATTTCCAATAAGTTGCTTAAAATTTAAGAAAGAAATCATCAATTACACAGAATAATTCGGTACTATTGAACATCAGAACTAGAGTTGTGAGTTTTGTGTGGTAACTCAACTGATGGCTCTAGTCCTTCTGTTTTTCAAGTCCATTTCTTATCCACTATTCGGGTTAATTAGAGTTCTTAAAAATTTTTATCCATCTTTAGGTGTAGTACCCTACCTTTACAAAAAATTGGACTGTAAAAAAGATAATACGCTCATATATTGTACCTTCGAAAATGCAAATTAAAATTTAGCGATAAGTGCTTGAACTTACCTTGATTTAGTAAATTAAAAAACTTAGACCGTTCATATGTTAAAGAACTATTCATTTTATTTGTTAGTGTACTTATTCAGTTTTCAATAAAATATATACTTCTTTATGCTCAATTATAAATATTTCATACGATAGTGCAGTGAATCTAGTATAAATGGAACCCCTTTTTTCACATTACACCAAATATTGCAATAAACCTGAACATAAAGAAGTGTAGCAACTTGCTACACTTTCAAATAACATTTTTACCAAAGATTTCATTTAAACGTTCTTTGATACTTTCAACAAATATACGATCTGTTTTAAGCTTATGTTTCATCTTTCGCTTGAAATCAGCCAAGCTCATACCAACTTCCGCAAAATCCATTTGAAATAATGAATCATTTATTACAACATTTGCTTGAGAGTCCGTTAAACAGCCTATAGCTTTGAACCATTTTTTTAATTGCATACAGTTAGCATCATCATTTGAGATATACCAGGAACGAACCGTAGTATCAAACTTAGCACCTAATTCTTTAACTTCTGCATTATCTTCGAAAGGTACATCTAAATAAATTTTAAGCTTTTCTGTCTTCTTATCTTCAATTTCACTCTTATCAAAACCTCTATGATGCAGTTTAAATTTAACACCTACAATTGGTCGTCCTTTTTTTACTGTTTCATATTCCAACTGTAGGTCAGTATTTTCATTAATTTCTGCAACAATTTTATCTAATACATATCTTCTGAAGTCTACCCAGCGATCATACTTAGTTTCATTAATATCAATAAGTGCCTTAAGATTTTCTAAGAGGAGTGGCACTTCGTATGTTTCCTGAGTATTAAATTTAAATTCGTTTTTAATAAAGTAAGTATAAAGACTCATGCTAGCAACAGAATCAAGTGCAAACAAATGCTTCAACTGATATGTTGTAAAGTTTCCTCCAGCCAGTTGGGTAAAGTATGGAAGCACCTCACTTGTGAATCGAATCTGAAGTGCATTCTTAGAATCATCCTCCCATCGAAGTTCGCGTATTATTGGAACAACGGAATGCACTTTTTTTGTTTTTTTTCGCCCATCATCAACGGGCTCCTCAATAACGAAGTGCGCTACTCTTGAGGATAATTCTTTATAAATACGGTCAATTGCGACATTTATAGAATTCCGCTTACTCAAACCTAATAGATCTGCTAAATCATCTTTATATAAATAGATATATGTTTGTTCAGTGATTTCTTTATCCGCATTATTTTTTTCCCCATAATTTGCAACAGCCATTGCATAAAGCAATGCTTTGTATTCATTTGCTGAAAGCTCAATAGGCCTTATCAAGCGATTACTTGTGCTTACAACACCGTTTTGACGAATATTGCCTATGCAATATGGGATTGAATCCAATTGTTCATTGATTTGATGTACTTCAGTCATAGAGCATATTCGCTATCAAAATAGCGGTTTTAATGTGTATGGGTAATTTTATATACAAAAGTGGAAAAATTTTCAACACTTTCACCTTAAAACTTTAAAGTGGAATAATCGTCACCATAAAGTGGAAAATATATATACTATTCCACCATAATGTCATTTTATTATACTGATAGTGACAAACATTCCACTTTTAATAGATTTAGGATTTCAAATTAGGTAAAGTTTAATCACTAGGATTGCTAGATGATTTTTTATTATTCACTTAAAGTTCGATAGTATGACAAGTTTTCCACCTTTAAATATGTTAGAAATTTAGTATTGATAATAAACTTAATTGTTTAGCTTAAATTTTAGACAAGGTTATAAGCATAGATGATAAGTTTTCCACGTTTTTCCCTAATAGCCAATAAAACTGAATCTTACAATTAAATAACACTTCTTTTTACCCACAGATAAATATTACAAAGTGACAAATATTCCACTATAAAGACTGAATTTTAAAAAATATCCACAAAATAAAATATTGAATTACTGGAAGTTAATATGAAAATTATGCAAATTAATAAAAATATGTGACAAGTATTCCACTGTGGTGACATACACCGCACTTTTAGGTGATTTTGTTTCCACTTATTAGTGACAAGTATTCCACTTATCAATGACTAATACTCCACTTATTAGTGACATGTATTCCACTTATCAATGACAAAACCTCCACCTTTACAGATATAACCAATTGAAATATAATAATAAAAAATACTCTAATTATAAATTAACTTAATTATAAATTAACTTTAATTATTAATAAGCTAGCTATGTAAAATTTTAAATTTAAAAATTGTATTGCATACATACAATCAAATTTTATAAATTCAAAAGGTATAGTAACTTAGGGCAAAGTTATTTATATTAGTTAGTTATTGAAATATAGAATGACTTGACAAGTATGTCTGCAAAAATTATTGCTGTTGCAAATCACAAAGGCGGCTGTGGTAAAACAACAACAGTTGTTCATTTAGCTTCTGAACTGGCAAACTTTGGTAAAAAAGTATTAGTTATAGATCTAGATCCTCAAGCTAATGCTAGTTTGCATATAGGATTACGTCATCCAAGTGAAGTTGGTGTTACAACTGCGGAACTATTAATAGGTGATGTTTCATTACTTACCGATGCCCTTGAAGAAGATACAAATTTTGAAAATGTATCACTTATTTATGGTTCACTTAATTTAGGTAAAACGGAAGATCAACTTAAAGAAGATGCGCCAAGACCTTCAGAAGAATTAGCAACTAAACTTGAGTTTTTAAAAGATCTTTATGATTTTATCTTAATTGATTGTCCTCCAAGTTTAAAACTTTTGACTAGTAATGCTTTGGCATCATCTACTCATGTAGTTATTCCAATTGAATCTGGATCACAGTATGGATTATACGGTGTTACCGACCTGTTAAATCATTTGGAAAAAATCAAACGCATTAATCCTGAACTTAAACTTTTAGGAGCTTTACTAATTAAACATGATGAACGCCAAAATGTTTGTAAGTTGATCCGTGATGAAGCATATAAACAAGTAGGTCATATACTGGAAACAACAATTCCACAAAGCACAAAAGTGAATCAAGCAGCTATTATGCAACAATCACTTCTAAAACTAGATAAAAGCGGGAAAGTTCGCAAAGCTTTCGAACGTTTAGCAGAAGAAATATTAAAAAAAGTTAACTGATTGGGATATTTATGGCCACTGCAAAAGAACTTTTAGCTCAAAAGCTAAAACAAAATACTCAAAAACATCAGCTAGCTCAAAAAGATAATATTAAAGAGTTGAAGGAATTCAGAAGAAATGTCCCTATAGAAGACATTTCACGGAGTCCGTACCAGCCACGAAAAAAATTTGATCCGCAGGAGATTAAAGAACTATCTGAGTCTATTGATGAAGTTGGATTACTCCAGCCTATTACAGTCAGAAAGCTTGAAAATTTAAAATTTGAACTGATTGCTGGTGAACGTCGATTACGCGCTCATGAACTTTTGAAAAAATCGACAATTGAAGCGATTATCATAGATGCTAATGACGAAGAAGCATCTTTGCTAACATTAGCAGAAAATTTAAAACGCCAAGATTTAACCGATTTTGAAATTTATATCGGACTGAATGGCTTGGATGAGAGTTTAAAAAAGAATAAGCAACGTTTAGCCAAATCTTTAGGCCTAAATCGTGAAGATATGTATAAATATTTGGCATTTGAAAAATTGCCTGAGGTAGTTCTGGGGGACTTAGCTCAAGATCCGCAACTGCTTGGTCGAACTGCAGCTACAGCGTTTAAAAAATTTTTATCTGATCATGCAGACTTAAAAGAATTGGCAGAAGAAGCTTTAATTAATGCTTGGAATAAAGTTAAGCTTGGGAAGCTTGAACAAACGAAAGCCGTATCTCATGCAGAAAAAATACTTACACAGGGTAATCAAGAAACAGCATCAACATCGGTGGTAAAAAAAATTGAGTACGCTGGAAAAGTCGCTGGTAATATCAAGTTCAATGATAAGCAGTTAAAGGTTTCTCTAAATATTTCGAGTATTGACAATGCTAGTCTAGATAAACTTGAAATTTTATTGAAAGAGCTGGTAGAGAGAAATGAAAAAGTGTAGCAATTTGCTACACTTTTTCATCAATACGATAATTCGGGTTACTCTATCTAAATAAACTTGAGTGCAAGGACTGGTTCATTCTGTAAGTTTATTAAGAAGGGATATATGAGTATGCACTTGATTGACTCGATTCCAAATGTTCTTTGTTTTAACTTTATCACAAATGATTTAATTCTATGACACTTAGCTTTAATCCTCTTGAGATGGTGATAGAGTGAATATTTTATAAATAGATCTTCCCAAGAATTTTTTATGAATTTCATGTGATTCATTTCTTTTGATCTTGAAAGCTTTTAATTTCACATTATTATGATTAAAGAGTGTTGTTTCAAATCCCCTATAACTTGGAGATGATATTTAGATTGGTACTTTTTAGTTATAATTTGCACTTATTAAGACACCTTAAACATTGAGTACTAGTGCTTTATATTCATTAGTAGGCGAAGGCTATCACCATTTTCTAGGTGAGAATTCGAAGATTAGTATGTTTTCTCCATCATCAAGTTATAGTGTGTCGAGTGTGGTACAATTAATCTATAAGAATGGATCATGATTTCGGTAATATTTATAACTACCCAAGAAGAAATGAAAAAAATATATGAATATCAAAAGCATTTAATGGATTGTATTAATTTTGGGTTTATCGCTGAAGTCAGCAACTCAACTAAATTCATTTAATCGAATAATGTGAATTTTATCGTATTTCGAAATTGACTAAAGCGCTGGATAAATCTAATATGAGCTCGCTGGCCTACATTGCCAGTGGGTTTTAGCAGACCCTGTAAACAAAGAAGGAATATAAAGTTTGACTTTATATTCTGCTGTACCCACTCGTCCCCCTTTTCTCTATGGTAGGGCGGAAGGGGGACGTCTTTGTACGTGCTGGTTTCTTTGTTTACCAGTCTGCTAACCCTCTTTCGTTCTGCCACCATTATTTAGCAGTAACTGGCAGAATTTCTTGTTCTAAACAAAGGAATTTCTTATGTCATTTCTATTTATTCTTCCCTGTACCTCCGCACTCGTTCAACCTTGTTGTGTCATTAAACAAGGCATACAGCACTGATTTTAATTTTTAAGCGGTATTAAAAAAACATTTTTACACGAACAATCTCTAAGGTGGATGGCTCAATCACGCCTATAAAAAATACTTATTTTTATATCCCCTTGTGATTGTCAATTGCATTGAACATGCGGGGAACAATGATGTCTGAATTCACTCAACCAAAAATCATTCCAATCGAAAATCGCCCACAAAAGTCCAAAGTCTTTATAAAGTGCATTGTGGCGCCGATCGTCATCTTTTTAATTATGGCTAAAGTCTTTTCCTTTGGATGGTTTGGCTCTCTATTCTTTGGCATCTGGCTGTTGTGGTTTGTGATCACTTATTACTTCTATGAATATGGCAATACTTACTTTGCAGGCATGACGGAGCAACTGACCCGTCAAGGTGAACAGTTTAATTATCACAATCGTGGGGTCTGGATTAACAGTCAGGATAAAACCATTATTCTGTTTGATGAACCTGAACAGCGTTTAGTGAAATACCCATTTGACTATATTACTTCGGTTGGCCACTTCAACTTAGTTGAAGATAAAGTCTCTTATTCCAGCACAATCACCAGCAATCCGATGACGGGAACGCATATCCACCATCACGAACATCGCAGCCCAGTCAAAAGAGAATACCAAGTCAATATTGGAACACGCGACCCATTCAAACCGCATTACTGCCTTAAAGTGTTGTTTCCTTGGCGTAGCCCAAAAATGGCCAGTGAAATCCGCCAATTACTATCGGCTGATCATTACCAATAAAAACTAAGAATAAGAGGGCGAATAAAATGATAAAACATTCAAAAACGGGGATAGCATCGATTAGAACCAGCACCTTGATGCTGGTCATCAGTATGGCGATGGCCGGATGTGGCGGTGGTGGTTCAGGCGGAAGCACTGGTTCCAATAGTGGTGGAACGGATGGAGCAAACGATGGCGGTACTTCACCTCAGCCTGTCACGTGTTCTGAAACGCAATATCTCCAAGAAGGGATCTGTAAAAACAAGACAGCACAACGCTTTGAACCCTTACAGCTCCAGCGCTTTCTCAAAGGTCAGGCCTATCAGTTGAACCTAAAGACGGATCAAGATCTGGCCCTCAGTTTTAGCAGTGAAAGTCCGAGTATTTGTGACTTCGAACAAGGCGAGTTAAAAGCCTTAGATTTAGGCAAATGTAGTTTAAAACTGACACAGGCGGGAACCTCACAGCTTCTGCCTGTGAATAGCACGATGGTGGTGGATGTCATTGAGAATGATGCAGAGCAGCACAAAGATCTGAATGCCTGTCAGGCAGGGAGACCCAGTGAGGCGGAGCGGCAGCTGTTTATCAATACCCTGAATGAGATCCGTGCCTTACACCATCTGCCGAAAGTTCGCTATGACCAAGCCTATGAAGATCAGATGATGCAAGCCTCCATGCTGTTGGCAGTGAATGAAAAGACTTCACATTATCCAGATGGAACATGGCGCTGTTTTAGTGATATTGGCTATCAAGGGGCTTCAACATCGAACTTGAACTTTGTTCAAGCCTATCAGCCTTTAGCCAGCTATGGTGCAGATACCCATCTGATCAATTGGTTGATTGAAAAAAACTCGAGCAGCATCGGACATCGACGTCATATCTTGAGTCCATTCCTGAGCAAAACCGTCTATGGTGAAGTCTCCAATACTGAGGCTAAAAGCGTATCGACCATCTTAGGCGCTGCAATGAAAGTGGTCTATCCCTATGCATCGCAAACCTTAAGCACTACGATGCCGAAAGGGGTGATTGCTTATCCTTATCATGTGTATCCGAAGAAATTCTTTTCAAAAGCTGAACCTTTATCCTTGTCGATATTAGTCAATCCAGAAAATGCCTATGCCAATAATACGGTGGATTTTTCACAGGCGAAGCTGGTCGTGACTAGACGGGATAATCAGCACATCCAAACGATCAGCAACATCCAGTATGACAATATCAGCTATGGTTTAGTCGCCAATAATCTGCAATTTCATTTTAGCGCAATGCAATACAACGTGATCTATGACGTTCAGGTGCAGAACGTGTTGGTAGATGGAAAAGCGGAGGACTATGTCTACTGGTTTAAAGTCGATGATCAGTCTGCTGAACAGCACTTATCAGGAGAACAACGCTCAGCAGGAGAATCATCCAATGAGATTTAAGCTAAAACCATTTTTACTCACCAGCGCTTCATTATTGGCATTGCAGACTGCGGTGGCACAGCCGGTTTCGACCGCCAAGGCAGTGACCGTGCAGCCTGTGACATTAGCGCAGGGCTTAAACTGTTTGGATTGGGCCAAGCAAGAACAGTCGTTTAGCAATCAATTGGCCACGGGAGATTGGACGCATACCGCAGCCTCTAAGCGAACAACGCTGCAACAACAATTTAAGCAGCAATACACCCAGCAAAAATCAACTGTTGTGGATGATCCAGACGATGAAAACTACTGTGAGGATTGTCCTGAAATTGAGGTCTATTTGCCCAAAGATAAACGCAATCCGATCCAGCGCATCGAGGCTTTGATGCAGGTCAGTGTGGCTGGGGCAAGTACCTCGATTTATCGCAATGATGATATGGCCCAAACCAAGCGAAAGCTAGAGGAAGGTTTAAAGATTCAGTTCAGTCACTATAGCGGGCAGCAATTTAAACGCTTTAAACAGCAGTGGGATCAAGCCTTAGCACATGACAATGAAAAACGAACCAAGACCCAGCAGGTCTTTCAACAATATCCGCATTTAAAGGTGTTTAACGGAGAGGTTTTTCAAAACGGAAAGCGTTACAGCCCTAAACAGATTTACATCTATACCCAAAACTATAAACGGGATGTTTCTGATCTGACCGACATGATTGCCTATATCAGTCTGTATGACCATCCCATGAATCCATCACAGCACATTTTACAGTGTGGCTTTATTGACAATGTGTTCTAAACCACTTCAACTGAATAAATAAAGGGTAGCATCATGAAAAAAATATTTTTAGCAGGGCTCTGTCTCAGCCTTTCAAGTTGGGCTTGTGCCGGTGCCAAAGAAAACCTTGTGGGAAAACGTCTGGTGATGGACATCCCTGATGTTCAATGTGCCGGTTTGTCTTTCTCCAAAAATGGCAAAGATGCGGCGATGTATGCAGAACTGGGACAGTGTCAGGATCCTATGCCGTTTAGGGTCAGATGGTTGGATGACAAGACCTTTATTTTAATCGAAAAAGTACGCCTCAATGAGACTTCGCCGCCCCGTAGCTTTTTATACAAAGTCAAAAGCGTCAATCAGCACTATGTAGAACTCACTCAGATCTGGACAGGGTGGGGAGACTCAAAAGACGATACGCTGGGTTATTATTTTAGATAAGACCATTAAAACAATGGTCAAGACAGGCCCTTGCTGAGGCAGGGGCCTTTAAAACAAGAAATGAATGATTCAATCAGTATTTATAGGAATTCGATCATGGTGTGCAGTCCAGTATTTTATCCAGCAAAATTTGAACAAGAAGGGCAAGCGTACAACGTCTCTTTTCGGGATATTCCCGAGGCAATGACTTGTGGTGATGATTGGGATGATGCGCTACAGATGGCCAAAGATGCGCTGTTCACCAGTGTGGATTTTTATCGTGAAGAGGATCGTCTGTTACCTCCACCCAGTGAATGCCAAGAGGGAGAGATCCTGATTGCTTTGGTTCAGGCACTGATATAAATCTCAGATGGATCAAAAGTAAGGAGACCAATGTGGAAAGTAAAGAACACAAAGATTTAGAACAACACAAAGACCTAGAACAACCCGCAGATGTTTTATGTGGCGTTTGCATGGAAGCCACCCAGCTGAACCATGGGATACTGTCTGCCAAATGGGGCAAGGGGTCGAAGCATGTTGGAGAACAGTATGAACTGCATTTATGTGAGGCATGCTTCTTCGCTACTGTCGCAACGTTAAAAAGAGAGCATCGGGTGAAGCAGATGTTTAATGAGGATTTTAATGAGTCTGCATTAGAAAAATTTGGTCTGAAATAAGTAGATCAAGATGACGGATTGTGCCTATGGATGACAATATTAAAAGACTTTTAGTAGAAGCTGAATTGAAAAACTTAGCAGCAGGCTCCGTGTTTTCTGTTCAAGATATCAGTGTTGCTCTTTCTAAGAAGCAGCTATTAAGCTTTTTATCTCCTTATCTGGATCAAGGGGAGGTCAGTCAGGTTATCCCTAATATTTACTATAAAGTTAAATTCTCAAATCTTTTTAATCCGCCGAGAGCTTTATCTCCTGATCTCTCCAAAGTATTAGCCGCGATAACCCGATTAACTGGTGAGACGTTTCAATATGATGGCGGCTATTGTGCCAATCGTTTAGGGTTAAGTACTCAAGTGCCTCTATATCATGTCTTGCATACCAATGGCCGTTCAAGGCGATTCAAACTGGCGGGTGTAGATGTGGTACTGAATCACACGGATGATCAACGACTGCTTCAATACCCTTTACAAAAAGTAGGTATGGCGATCTCTGCATTGTACTATTTAGGACCAAATGTTGTGGATGATAAGATCATCAAAGCGATCAAAGATCAGTTATCACCTGAGGAGTATGCAAAGTTACTTTCAGCAGATTTGCCGAAATAGCCTATCCCTGTGTAAGCCTAAGAACTATTCCAATTTTCACTCTACCTGTCATTCCTGTTCCAAGTAGGCTATCAAGAATTAAATTACATAGTTAATATTAATATTGATATTGCATGCTTGAAATATGGTCAAATTATATGGCAAATATGATGCAATTCTTACCATATAGTATGAGGTCTTAGATATGAAGGGATTAACTTTTATTAATGGTGCGACTGTTTCTGCGACTGATGTTCGCAAATCTTGGAGTAAAATTGTTCAAGCTGTCAAAGATAGCCATAAACCTGTTTTTGTTTGTACGAACAATACGCCCGAAGCTGTTGTTCTAAGCTTTGAAGAATTTAAAAACATGCAGGAAATCGTTGAAGCTGCTCGACGTGAACAGCTAGGACAACAGATGGTTTGTGATCTGTTGGATATTGCTCAGTTAACTGGTCGGCCGATCAAACATATGCTTTTAAACAAAAAAGATGTGTTTGAAGAAGCAGAAGGGCAATAAGCATAGCTATTGGTGATATTTATGGGATTTTCGTAAGATTCCATTCAGATGCCCTTGAAGGGAAAGGGCGTTATACAGTTGGAATAACGATAAACACCACTTTTTTGGAAGAATTTTTAATTAATAAAAAAAATAATATGTTTAATATTAATAATTTGAGATTTATTTTTCAATTTATTTAAAGTTTTAGAAAATTAAATAAAAAAAATGGTATAAAAGTTTGTATATGATTTTAGATTTATTTGAGTATGATTTTTGATCAGCTTGCAACAAATACAACTGTGTTTCTTTATCAATTTATGTTTCCATTCGCTGCTAAAATTGACAAGTTGACTACTGTGAAAGCGCAGCTTAAGCGCTTAAAAAATCTTCAACCGCGAAATAGTAAAAGTAAGCAGTCCAGTTTCAAAAAACTCTACATAAAGATCTGGAAGCAAATTTTAGTTATTTTAAAAAATGAGCGAGAAGTACGTGCAAGTGTGAATTATGTCCCACAGCTACAGTTAATCCTAAGACTTGATACATTTATCGATCCACTATTCCATCAAGAAATTTTTGGTGACGACAAAATATTAAATGCTCATTTTTTTATAATTTTCTTTGATTTTCGTAATGAAGATATCAAAAAACAAGTCTTAGAAATTTTCAAATATCGATCATAATCTTTTCTTCAACACTTTGATGAAGCAGAAAATTTGAGCTGAGATTAATAAAACATGAAAGAAAACTTTTTAGAAGATTATTTGAAATTCCAGCAAACTGCTATGTTGAAAGAATTTGCTGGATTAAGTGAGGATGATTTAAAGCAAATTAATTTGCTTAAAAGTGGCGCAGCTAAGATCTATCAAAATATTGTTGAATCACGCCAAATTGGAGCCGATTATCTATATGCTGCATTCACATACTTCAGTGTTTACTTATCTTCAGAGCTTCGCGAAACACAATATCTTGTATTAAAAGTAAGTTATTTCTTTTACGCACATTATAAAGCCATGGCTCAGTTGTCTGGTTCTCACGCAAAGCAAAAAGAGATTTGTGATTTATTGCGGTATATTGCCAAACCCATTCTCGAGCAAGATCAAGATCAGCAATTAGTAGAAGAAAGTGAATTATTATTACAGTTGTATTTAAGTTTTATGCTCAATCAAGCAGATTTTGATAAAGATGTTTATCGTGCCTGGGGCAAGTACATTGAGAGTAGAAATTTTAAAGAGAAAAAAGTTTTAAAACATTTACGTGCACTGTCGATCATTTTGAAAAGACTCACACAGAAAAAAATTGTGCATAGACAACGTAAAAAGAAAAAGCATACGAAAGACTGGCCGTCTAAAAAACAACTCATCAGCTATCGCAGAAAGAAGAAAGGGCAACAAGTTTTAGTCGATTATCCAGCTGAAATTATAGCTACACAAGAAACTGTATTAGATGAAGAAGGAGATCTGGATGTATTAGACTCCAGCATTACAATACATACAACAGATCTAAGTACTGCGCGGTTTAATCAAGTACTTGATCAACATGTAGAGCATTTACTGCGACACCGCCAGCGTCGACTACAACCGTTTGTGACCAATGCTCATTATATGAGCGAAGATGTGATTCGGCATTTGGTTTATATTTTAAATCTTGAGTTGAATAATGGCCATTCGAATGAAGCAGCAATTGCTGCAGCGTGTTTACTAAGCCTCACCACAGGTCTTTCGCCAGTTGCACTACTTGATTATTCACAATTGATTGAAGAGGGTGTGCTTATTAAAAATAAGAATTCTAAGAAGCCAGAGTATCGTCTCAGGCTACACTTAGATATCACCAAACAGAAGATTGAAATTTTAAAACAACATCAGCTTAATCATACGGTCTCACACGATCTTCATCTTTCTAGCAGCTGGTTTGACTATTTAAACTTACGTGTTAACCGTGAGGTAATTACTGTCCATCACGTGAATAGATACTTGAAAAAGTGGAGTTCAAAACAGCAGATAGGTTCAATCACAGTTGAAAAATTACAAGCACAGTTGTATTTTCATGTTTTTCATCGCACATTTAATGAGTATATTGCACACGTGCTGTCGGGAAAAGATAGTCATCATGACTTGCCAAGCAGTTTTTATAATGGTGTCGCACAGCATCTTATCAATGAGCATTATTTAATTTATTTAAAAACACTCACCACGCCAGATATTGCTGCAGAGATGCAAGACGTACAACAACAATTCAAAACATATGCTCTATCTGAAGATGCACGTTTTGGTAGTCAATTGGCACTTAACCCTCGTTTCGTTACCGATTTCTTTGTTCAGTTAAAACAATTTTGTGATGAGAAAATACAATTACATCAGCATGTGATAGAGCGAGTCAATGCATATAGTGCTTGGATGTGGCATGTCAGTTTACTATGCTTAACACGACGCCCGATAGCTAACTTACTTGGTCAATTGAGTGACTATGATCTCAAATTGAAATTATTGTATGTAAACGATAAGAAAAATAGTAATTCTCGAAAGGATGGTCGCTTTATTCCTTTACCAAAGTTTTTTATTCAAGCATTCAACCGTTATATCAATTTTTTACAAAGTGTTGTCGACAACTATGCGGATTTATTAAAATTTGTATTCAGTAAAAGTATCTTGCTTGAGGATCTCTTTGGCCAGGTAATTGTTTATCCTAAAGAATTGCCAGTGACGGCTCAAGAATGGGCAAGCAAGAAAATAAAAATATGTTCACTTGATCGCAGTTGGGTTAACCGTTATCTCTCTCATTGTTTTTATAACAATTGGCATCGTCATTTTGATATGAATATGTTAGTGGAAAAAGGCGTTACATTTAATGTTATTCAAGCACTGTATGGCCATGATCAACGTGATCAAGAGTTATTTTATCGTTATTCCTCAGCTTCTGTACATCAGTACATGGTTCAGGTGACTCATGGTATTGATGACATGATCAAAGCCCTTAATATCGAACATTTATCGTGATAGAGCACCATTCAATAAAGGATAGATAATGATGAAAAAGAGTGATGCTATTTACGATGAAATTACGCAACAAGTAGGATTTATCTTTGATGAAATATTGAATCTTATTAACCAATATAGACAAGAGCCGAGGGTAGTAGATGCAAAGATTAAAGAAATTTGGACAGATTTTTATGATGGATTAATTTGCTTCTTAGATCAAAAGAAATTGAATAGAAATGTACTTAGAAAACCATATATCCAACATAGTGAAAAATGTTTCTTAAAACACCGTGAGAATTACGAAAGGAACACCGAAAATGCGTACCTAATCAAACTTCGTCCGAAAACTCAATTTATTGACCCGCCACAGCGTCAGATATTAACCACAGAGGAGCGAATTAAATTGGGACGACTGCATTTTCACATTAATGCAGAGCTTAAAACTTATTGGCGGAGCAGAACTGTAGATACGAAAACACCGCAACAGTTATGGGGGAATTTTTATCTAAGCTTAATCTACTGCTCTGGTTGTAATGATTTGAGTCAGCTGACGGCAATTGGTAATACTTTGATTGATGAGATGCAGCAGTCGAGAACGTCATTGTGCTCGAAATTATACCGCGCAGACTATAAAAAGATTACTAATCCTCTTGTTCTACATTACCGCACCCAACATCGGTATTACGGCAACCAAATTGAAGAAAAGAACATTTATCAGTGGCGTCACGTGTGGTTCAATCCTTATGCACAAATGTTTATGGAGGGAATTAAACGGCAGGGAGTACTAGCACAAAATCCGCGTTGTGTCATTGAAGCCATTATTGCTGTATTTGATGTGATCAGTGTACAAGTCGATGTATCTGAACAAATACAAGAATTAAAAAAAATATTACGATGTTCCGATCAAGCACTTATAGATATGGGAGCTTTAAAAACATTCAAACATGTAAATCTAGGTTTAGAAATTCATCCAGATTTAAGCTTGGATATGTGTTTAAGTGAGGTCTTGCAAAATCGTCTTAAGACCGTGTCACTAACACCGCAAGATCAAAAGGCCGCTTGGTTTAAGGAACAGGCCTTAACAAAAGATGATGCGTTTACTTCATCATCTCAAAGACCCTCATTACAAACTGAAGTGGCTCAGTTAGAAATGATCACGGCACATCAACAACTTAAGGAAATTCCGTTTGAACTAGGGTGTGTCCTCATTTGGCTTTGCACCAAATAAATATACAGGCTATACGAATCATAGATTTATAATTGCGTGCCAGTTTATCAAATCGAGTTGCAATAGCACGGAAATGTTTTAATCTCGCAAAAGCATTTTCAACTAAATGTCTTAATTTATATAGATATTTATCAAATTCCTTATTCGATCTCTTACTGTTTGATCTCAATGGAATAATGGGAATCATATTCTTGTTCTTGGCATATATTCTAATGTGCTCAGCATCATACCCCTTATCAGCAATGAGATAAGTTGCCTCGTCTACCGTATCAATCAGTTGTTTTGCAACTTGACTGTCGTGGACGTCACCCCCAGTGATTTTAAAATCAATCGGTAATCCATTCGCGTCGGTTGCAAGATGTATTTTTGTTGTTCGTCCACCACGTGATTGTCCAATTGCTCTTTCGAAACCATGCCGAGCTCCACTTGCATGTTGATGCACGCGTATGTAACTTCCGTCAATGAATACCCATTCTTGATCCAAGACGCCTCGTAATCTAAAAAAAATTTATCCCACAATCCCTTGCTTGCCCAACGATTAAAGCGATTGTAAGCAGTTTGCCAAGGACAAAATTCTTGGGGAATATCACGCCATGTGGCGCCTGTACGCAGTTTCCATAAGATCGCTTCCATGATATTTCTACTATTCTTTGAACAGTAACAACCGTGTAATCGCATAGTATCTTGAATTTGCTGCCAGATATCATCGGTGAGAAGAGTACGTGCCATTGAAAAAATATAGAAATCAAAAGAGCTTAAAGGAGGATTTTAAGTATTTAAAACCAATTTTTCAAATGAGGACACGCCCTAATGTTATTTGAACGTGATGAAGAAAAATCAAAACAGAACAAGAAGCGACAACGTAAAAGCGAAAGTATTAAATTGATGCGTTGGAAGCATATCCAAAAAAGTTTACAAAAGAAAAAAACAGCAGTGCATAGCAAAGAACAAAATCTTATTGAGGCCCAGCTGAGATTGTTAGGTTGGATTTTTGATTTAAAAGAGAAAAATAATAAAGTGAGTTCAATCGAGCGTTATCTCAGTAGCATGGCGAAAGATTATTTATTTCATATATATATGTATGAAGACGCGATTGAAACAATGAATACTCAAGACTATGAAGAGCTGTATGAATCCGTCCTAAATGGTATCGACGATCGTGATGAAATTCAACGCACATCGAAACCGAACATGCGTCAAGGTCGCGCTCAGTATGCATTTGGACGGCTCAAGTCATTTCATACATTCTGTATACAAAAATATGGAACTCCACAAGTGAGTAACTTTAAATACAATACTTTTCAGCGAGTACAGTTGTGTCACGCAAAGTTAGTCAGTCCACAAATTTTTAATCAATTGAAACAAAAATTGATGTTGAAAATCAACGCCTGTTCAACGTTACAAGAGCAAGAGTATATGCAGCAGCTGCAACTGATGTATTTATTGGCTTACAGACTGGGACTTCGTCTCAATGAAATTCGAGGACTTACATTCGCAGAAATTATCTGCCCTGAGCTCATCTGGAAAAATTCACAGCATAATCAAGATATACAAATTCGGATCACCTTAAAAAATAATGTATATCGAAGACTAAAAAGCCAAAATGCAAATCGTCAATTGGACCTCAATGCGGTCTTACTCAAAGACGAAATGGAATTTATTAAACAATATCTAAATACTTATTTTTCGCATATCAATCTAATTCAGCCGATTGATAAGCGGCTCGTTTTTTCGAGTAAAGGAGAAATTCTTAGCGAGTTATATATAACTCAAATGACACAAATACTCTTTAATGAAATTATAGGTAAAGATCACAATTATAGCTTTCATAGTTTCCGCCATAGTGCTGCAAATCATTTAGCTATCGCATGGTGTGGTTCAAAGGAAATGGTTATGACTTATACGGACTATACTTGGAATCATGCCAAATTGATGCGTAAATATTTATTTGGAGAATGTGCAATAGAACATGAGGGTGTGATTCAACATAAGTGGCGTCTGTTAGCAGATTGGATGGGGCATAGCTCAATTGAACAAACAGCATCTCACTATTTACATACGCTTGATCTGCTAGCGATTGATCGGATTTACAATACGCCGTGTCTAGTCCATCACTCTTTAGTAAATACATTACTAGGGGAGCAACAGACTAAAGATGAGATAGATCTGCGTCAGTATATTCAAAATAATAAGGGCTTTGACTTCTATCACCAGTCTTTAGCATTAAAGAAGTTACAACCATTCCCTATAATTAAAACCCAGTCAGATATGACGGCATCATCATATGAAATTATACGTTGTTACATTGAACGTTTAGAATATAAAGAGCATATTTGGCTTCAGCGTTGTATCTGGTTAGCTGCGAAATGGAAGTCACCCAAACTTAGTAAACTTAAGTGGGAGCAAAACAGTACAGAATCGATGGATGAGCAATATTTACTTGAATTTTACGATGATGCTCTTAAAAGAAATTTTGATCCAAAAACACTGGTTCTATTCACAGAACTAGAGCAACCTTTAAAAGCTAAAGCCTTGTCTGCTTTAGCAATCTTAATTCAACATACCAAGCTAAGAAAAAACTATATTCATTTTCAATATCGTTTTGATGAGAATAACAAACCAAAAATGAAATGGATTATGGGGGATTTTATCATCGGCATTCAGCAACTTTTACCAGATAACGTCAAGTTGAAAACGGATAATTATCCAGTGAATATTAAGCAGAAAAGCCGTGAAATTAAGGTGAGTTTTCGTGACGGAAATGAGAAAAATATTACGCTATGTGTTGTGTTTGGTTTGATGTTAGAGGCTATAAAAAACGATTATCTATGGGAAATAGCCTAAGCTATATATTTTTATTTAAAATTAGGTCTGTTGACATTTCATAAGGCTTTGTTGCACAAATACCTAACACTATAATTTTATTATGTTTATTTTTATTGAAATTCAACAAAAACATTAAAAATCAGTAACTTTCAAAATATTTATGCAATAAAGCCTAAGGAAGTTACCATACTTTTTTATATGCTTAACTTCCTAAGCCTCTTATTTAATTATTTTATGTTGTTCGGACAAGTTTACGTGAAGTGATGTGTGATTGAATTTTTTGCCCCAATAAATGCACCATTAAACCCAGCATAACAATACAAGAACCCAGCCACTGCAAAGTATTTAATTGTTCATCTAAAAATAAATAGGCAAAAATCATACTTATAACAGGCACCCAGAGTGACAATGGGCTAATTTTAGCAGCAGGATAACGTGTCAGTAGGTAGATCCATAAGCCATATCCGACAATAGTGGCAAAGTAAGCGAGAAATGCTGCAGCACCAAATCCTTTCCATGTCAGCGCATGCCAATCGGCTATGACGCCTTGCCAGCCAATATTTTGTACTGCTAAAAGTAAAAACCATAAAGGGGTAAGAATATTGCCCCATACGACCAGACCAATTGGGTTAACAGGCCCCATTTTTTTGACTACGATATTACCACAGGCCCATGAAATTGCAGAGCATAAAACCAATGCCAGCCCCATTAATGGCACATGACTATGTTGTTGACCGAATGCAATTAGCATTAAGCCCATAAAGGCAATCGCTATGGCCAACCACTGGTTCCAGAAGGCTTGTTCACGTAATAAAAATGCTGCAATCATGACAGTAAAAAATGCTTGGGATTGAACCACCAAAGCGACTAAACCTGTAGGCATTCCAGTCGCAATTGCACTGAACATAAATGCAAATTGAGAAAAGTTACTAATAAAGCCATAAAGTAATAACCATTTCCACCCGATGCTTGGAATACGAATGAAAAAGAGGGCAGGCAATAAAACCAGTAGATAGCGTAAACATCCGAGGAGCATAGGGTGTATCTCACTGACGCCAACTTTCATAAAATAAAAGTTAATACCCCAGATGAACACGACTGCGAAGGCAGCAAGTTTATCTTTTAAAAGCATATGTAATTTCCTAAAGACGTGGATGACCTGTACTTGGTACAGGTCATTGTGTTTGAGGATTAAATTTTGGTTTGTTTGGCAGGGATGAGCGTATTCAGTTGTGTACTTTGATGACGTAATTTAATTAGCTCTATGTAATCACGAATAATGAAGATACAGAACAGGATGCCTGCACTTGCGATACCGAACCAGAACGCTTTTTGAAGACCAGGAATAAAAGCCATGGCAGTAAAGATGGAAAGCATGCCGATGATTGCAAAATAACTGAGGTATGGGAAACACCACATACGAACTTTTAAACATTCAGGTGCTACACGCTCTAAGTGGCGACGCAAACGGATTTGCGAGAATGCAATCACGATATAGACAAATAAGGCTACAGTTCCATAAGATTCGACCAAGAAAGGGAAAACAGCATCTGGTGAGAAGTATGAAGCTAGAATTGATAGATAACCAAACAATGTGCTGAATAGGATGGCACGAATTGGAACACCATTTTTTGAAAGTTTAGTTAAGCTACGAGGTGCATCACCATTTTGGGTTAACGCAAACAACATACGGCTCGCAGCATAAACACCAGAATTTAAACAACTAAGCACCGCTACGAGAATTACGACATTCATAATGTCTGCAACAAACGGAATATTAAGAATTTTTAATGCACTTACATAAGGCGTCGCAATTTCTGGACTATTCCAAGGGACGATACATACCACTAATAAAATTGAGCAAACATAGAAAATAAGTACACGTGAAATTACAGATTGAGTTGCTTTGGCAACAGATTTTTCGGGGTCTTTGGTTTCTGCAGCAGCAATAGTAACGATCTCAGCACCAAAGTAAAATCCTGTTGCGGCAACAGCACCCGATAAGACTGGTCCCCAACCATTTGGCATAAAACCACCATGCTTTAACAATTCACCAAATCCAGCAGCTTGATGGTTTGGCCAAAGACCGAACATATATAAAGAACAAAGGAAAATGAAAAGACCAATCGCAGCAACTTTAATAGATGAGAACCAAAACTCGAATTCACCAAAGGATTTGACTGAGAATAAGTTCGTTGCTGTTAATAGGGCGAGTAAAACCAGACTGACGATCCATTGCGGTGTATCAGGTAACCAATAAGCAAAGAGTTTTGCACCGACAATCGCTTCTAATGCAATCACGATGACCCAGAAGTACCAATACATCCATCCCGTCATGAAGCCTGCGAGTCGAGATAAATAAGGCGAATCTTGGAAAGCATGGCGTGCATATGCATAGAAGGAGCCTGATACAGGAGAGGCGGTTGCAAGTTCACCAAGCATTCGCATCACTAAAATAATCAACACACCCGTAATCAGAAAGGACAAAATGGCGGCTGGACCTGCAGCTTGAATCACTACAGAACTACCCACAAATAACCCCATTCCAATAACACCGCCGAGTGCCATCATTTGGACATGACGAGGTTTTAAAGCACTTTTTAAACTTTGATTTGAATCTGAATCATACATGATGGATTCCCTCTTATAATTTTATAACCGAATCATTACAGATGATTGAATGTGCGCTTAAAGCACTTCATCTCTTAAGTGGTACCAGCGATATAACAATGCTTGCCCGAGTCGACGGAATGGTCGAAACAGATGTGAAGGCAAAGGGGATTGATAAATCGGAAGCTCAAATTGAGGGCGTTGTATTCCCATCACACGTTCTGCGAGACGGCGTCCTGCCATTGCGGAGAAAGACACACCATTACCACCATAACCAATAGCGTAATAAATGCTTTCCTCAGAGTTGGGTTGTACGATACGAGGCATCATGTCATGACTCACATCGACCCAACCCCACCAAGAATAAGCAATAGGTATGCCACGTAGACTTGGAAATTTGCGGTAAAGGCCTTCTTTTAAACGTTCGAGATGGACTGGATTATCCGCATCCGCACCCGTTAAGGAACTTCGACTACCACATTGCATAGATCCATCAGGGAGTAGGCGATAATAGTGACGTAAAGTTCGAGTATCTGTAATAAATGTGGTGCTATGTAAGCCTGACTCAGCACGTTCCGCTTCTGTTAAAGGGCGTGTCACAATAGAGTTGGATAAAATCGGCATGATTTTTCCAGAAAGATGCGGGTGTAAGCCGTTAGGCGTATAGCCACCTGTTGCAACCGCCACACGTTTTGCTTTGACAATACCATTTGGAGTACGTAAATAATGGATGCCATTGTGCGTTTCCCATCCAAGTACCGGACTTGAAGTGTGTACTTTGGCACCAGCAGCACGGGCACGTTTTAAATAGCCAAAAGCTAATTTTAATGGGTGTACGCCAACTCCATCGGGTTCCAACAAAGCACCTGCAGCTTCCTGATCCGCAACATATTCCTCATGTAGTTGTTCACGGCTCAACACACGAGTTTGATAGCCAAACACTTCTTTCATGACTCGGCCTTCATTTTCGAGGAAAGCCATTTTTTTTGCGCGATGAGCAATATAAAGATGTCCACCATCTTGAGCATCACATTCAATGCCGCTCACGAGGTCTTTGAAGTAATCAAAACCTTCCCGAATTTCAGCATCAAGACGTTTGGCGGTGTCT
>NZ_JAKQZD010000003.1:0-57322 GCF_022343575.1 Acinetobacter sp. AG3
GGCGCGCTCTGCTTCATCTGGCGCTGCCCAGTTCTCTTCGGCGTTAGCAATCATGAGTGCCAAATCGGCATAGCGATCTGCTGTTCCGAGCCGCCCAAGGTCGATCAGACCCGTGCATTGAAGAGTTTTAGGGTCCACCATGAAGTTCGGCATGCAGGGATCACCATGGCAAACAACCATATCGGTGCGCTCTTGGTCGAGCCGCACCGGTAGCTCTCGTTCGACACGAGCCAAAAGATCGAGCTGCGGCGTACTCTTGTCCTCGTCCGGTAAGAAGTCGGGATTGACGGCATTGCGGGACACCACATCAACGGCGCGTCCGAACATTCGCGACAGCCTGCGCTCAAACGGACATTGATCAACCGATAGGCTGTGAACAGCGCCAAGTTGCTGCCCCATTGACGGCCACGCTTTGAGCAAATCCGCTCCAGACAGATCAGCCGCCGGTACTCCCGGAATTGCCGTTATCACCAAGCATGCACCCTCCTGTTCCTCCTGCCAGTTGATGACCTCGGGGCAAGCCACACCTCGACCTTTGAGCCAAATGAGGCGGTCACGCTCTCCAGCGAGCTCACCGCGGCGGGAAGCAGGTGCGATTTTCGCGAAGGCATGCCCGTCACCACGTCGAAAAACAAAATCACCAGATTCTCCGCCTCTGACAGGCAACCAGTCAGAATGCGATTCACCAAAAAAAATATTAGTTCGATTCAATGGAGGTTCCTTCAGTTTTCTGAGGCTTTGTTGCACAAAGATTTGAAATGCAAAGCGCCCCTAATTGATCCAAATTTAACTCTGTACACGACAAAAATAGATAACTCATTGAAATAATGTCACAATAATTGTTTTCTAACGACGAATACTATGACACATCTCAATGAGTTATATCTTATCTTAAACAAATCTCTAAAATGGAACAAGTCACATTTAAAGTGCTTTGCGCTCATCATGCTTGTGATTATTTTAAAGCAAACATGTAATCTTTCTTCTGCATCTAAAGCCTTGCCCATCAAGTGCTTACCACAATCATTTTATCGACGTATGCAGCGCTTCTTTGCAGGTCAGTATTTTGATTATCGTCAAATTTCTCAGTTGATTTTCAATATGTTTTCATTCGACCAAGTGCAACTGACTTTAGATAGAACCAATTGGAAATGGGGAAAACGAAATATTAATATCCTGATGCTCGCAATCGTTTATCGTGGAATAGCGATACCTATCCTTTGGACATTGCTTAATAAACGTGGAAATTCAGATACGAAAGAGCGTATTGCTTTGATTCAACGCTTTATAGCCATTTTTGGTAAAGACCGTATTGTGAATGTGTTCGCAGACAGAGAGTTTATCGGTGAGCAGTGGTTTACATGGTTAATTGAACAAGACATCAACTTCTGCATTCGTGTTAAAAAAACTTCATTGTCACCAATCATTTAGGAAAGAATCATAAAATTAGTGATTTATTTCGCCATCTTAAAGTTGGTCAAATTGAATGTCGTAAACGACGGATTTTGGTTGGTCGGGTGAAACTATATATAAGTGCACTACAGTTAGAAAATGGAGAGCTTTTACTCGTCGTTTCTCCTCAGTTTAATGCCAATGCTATTCAGGATTATGCATTACGCTGGGAAATTGAAACCTTATTCAGTTGTCTCAAAGGACGCGGGTTTAATCTTGAAAATACGCGCTTGACAGACCCTAGACGAGTGAAAAAATTGATTGCGGTGTTAGCTATAAGCTTCTGTTGGTGTTACTTAACGGGTGAATGGCAACATAATCAAAAAAAAGCGATAAAAATAAAGAAGCATGGACGACTCTCAATGAGTTTATTTCGCTATGGTTTAGACTATGTTCAAATGGCGATTCAGCATTTAATTGGTTTTGGGAAAAAAGAAGAGTTTAAGGAAATTTTGGCAATTTTAAGAAAGCAGAATCCTGATAGGATAAGGGTTCTGTGAAATTTGTCGTGTACAGAGCAAATTTAAGGCGTAACTTGGGTAAGTGGGCGACCTAATTCCGTAAATCTGTTAAGGACTGCTACACGTGCATGGATCTCATTCACCTGACTAGGAAAGCTTCTTGCCATTAATTTATCGCCTAATAATTTGATGCAATGCATCTTGGTTTCCACCAAACTGCGGCGATGATAGCCTGACCATTTTTTCCATAATGTCCTGCCTAAATGTTTAACTGTTCGAAGTAATTCATTTCGCTCTAGCGAGCTACTCTTTGTATCTTTCCATGGTTTCGCATTTTTTCTAGGTGGAATCACCGCATGCGCTTGCCGATCTGCAATGACCTGACGGCATTGCTTGGTGTCATAAGCTCCATCGGTATAAACAGAGTCAATCTGCTCATCTTGTGGAATCTGATTAAGTAAATCACCAAGCACCTGTGAATCACTGACATTATTGGTTGTGAGCTGAATAGCGCGTATTTGTAGGGTTTTGGCATCTATACCAATATGTAGTTTACGCCATTGGCGACGATATTCAGCTCCATGTTTCTTGCGTTTCCATTCGCCCTCACCTAGAAACTTCATGCCTGTAGAGTCTACGAGTAGATGCAGCCCATCGCTACTTTTTTGGTAGCTGATTGCAATATCAATATGCTTTTGTCTTCTACAAAGCGTACTGTAATCTGGTGCGGTCCAATTTAATCCGCAAAGTTTAATCAGACTTTGCACAAAGCCAGTGACCATACGTAAAGACAAACGGAATAGAGATTTAATCATTAAGCAGCATTGGATAGCTGCGTCGGAGTAGGTTTGATTTCGCCCTTGTTTGCCTTTTGATGGAGCATACCATTGCGTAGCAGGATCAAACCAAATGGCAATATTTCCGCGACTCATGAGTGCTCGGTTATATGCGGGCCAATTGGTTGTGCGGTAGATTTTGTGTGTAGGCTTCTTCATTTGAAAATTATATCGCTGAAAAAGCCTTTACAGATAGGTTTGTGCAACAAAGCCCCATCGAGGTGAAACCGGCTGTGAGCGCGGGTTCAAGCATATAGCCCGACAGGCGCGTATCCTTGCCGATCACGACACGATGGCGGTGGTCACCGCGACGAAAGACACGGCCAGCCGCCATGCCGACGCGCAAGGCGGTTTCCGCCGTCATCGCGCCTTCGTTGGCTTTGCCACGAATACCGTCTGTGCCGAAATATTTGCGCACCATAAGGTCGATTATCCTGTCGTCGGGTCGCCCTCAAAGGGGACATGCCTGCTGAACCGCGAATATAGAGAAATATCCCGAATGTGCAGTTAACGAATTCTTGCGGTTTCTTTCAGCGCCGCCAATACCGCCAGCCCGTCGCGCAAGGGGCGCGGCTCGTGTGTGCGGATGAAGTCAGCTCCACCTGCGGCGGCGGCAAGCTCTGCAGCGAGTGTCGCGGCCCCGACATCCCCCGGACCACGGCCTGTGAGCGCGCGCAGAAAGGATTTGCGCGAAACAGACAGAAGCACCGGCAAATCGAAGCGCAGCCGCAATTCATCGAACCGCGCCAGCACCGAGAGCGAGGTTTCGGGAGCAGCCCCCAGAAAAAACCCCATGCCGGGATCAAGGACAAGGCGGTTGCGTTTGATACCGGCACCCGTCAGCGCCGCGATGCGCGCGTCAAAGAACGCCGCAATGTGATCCATGATGTCGCCAGCGGGTGCCTCGCGCCGATCTGCCTGCCCGTCTTGCACCGAATGCATAACGACGAGTTTGGCAGATGATTTCGCCAATTGCGGATAGAACGCAGCGTCTGGAAAACCGCGAATATCATTGAGATAGGCCACACCACGCGACAAGGCATAGGCTTGCGTCGCGGGTTGATAACTGTCGAGCGAGACGGGAATGCCATCTGCCTTGAGCGCGTCCAGCACCGGCGCGATACGCGCGATTTCTGTGTCGGACGAAACAGGCGCGGCGTCGGGATTGCTGGATGCCGGACCGAGGTCGATCACATCTGCCCCCTCGGCCATCAGCTTACGCGCCTGCGCAATGGCTGCGTCTGGCGCCAGATACCGGCCTCCATCGGAGAAACTGTCCGAGGTTATGTTGACGATGCCGAAAATGATGAGCGATTTATTCATGGGGGCTTCTATAATAATAATAATCGAGCATGAGTCTCATACGGATGCTCGGGTCGAAAGGGAATCCCCAGGCGAGTAACCTGTTTGCGGTGATCTGAACCGTACCGGGTTTGTCGGAGACTTTTTTATTTAAGTTAGGCCACCTGACCTAACGGATTAATTTTATCATAGTACATTGCTTCAAAATCAAAAGGTGGCACATAACCTAGTGCACTATGTACACGCTCTTTATTGAACCAATCTACCCAATTTAATGTCGCAAGTTGTACATCCGCTAAACCTTGCCAATCTGCTTTTAAATATTCAATCACCTCTGTTTTGTATAAGCCATTCACTGTTTCAGCCAAAGCATTATCGTATGAATCACCGGTCGTACCGACTGATGCTCGTAAATTTGCTGCTTCTAAACGATTGGTATAACGAATGGAAAGATATTGCACACCTCTGTCACTATGATGAATCACGTTCTTTGGCATGCCTCGATCATGCAATGCTTGCTCCAGTGCATCGAGCACCATGTCTGTATTCATCCGTGTTGATACTTTCCATCCAACAATTGCTCGCGAGAACACATCAATAATAAAGGCGGTATAGACCCAGCCTGAATTTGTTTGAATATACGTAAAGTCAGCGACCCACAGCTGGTCAGGGTGATCAGCACTAAAATTGCGTTTCACCAAGTCATCTGCTCGTTTTTGATCATCTCGGCTATGGGTAGTTTGTTTATTCTTACCTCGCCAAACACCTTGTATACCTAGCTTTTGCATCAATCGAGCAACTGTACAGCGTGCAATAATATAGCCTTCACGTTTCAGTTTTTGCCAAACTTTACGTACACCATATCGACCTGAACTTTCCTTCCAAATTCGTTTAATTTGTTCAGCATGATGCAAGTCATGTAGATCTCGCTTTGCTCGATGTTCTGGGTTTTCGCAGAGATCTAGAGTCCGGTAATAGGTTGAGGGTGCGATCGGTAAAATTCTACAAATCGCCTCGACTCCGTACAGCTCTTTATTATTATGGATAAAATCCACCATTATTTGTGTGGGCGGTCGAGTTCCGCCTGGGCGAAAAAAGCGGCTGCTTTACGTAGAATCTCATTGGCGCGTTGCAGTTCTTTATTTTCGCGTTCGAGTTGTTTGATACGTTCTTGGTCTGAAAGCTGCTGTACTTTAACTGGATTTAGTTTATCTAAATATTTTTGATACCAAACACGTAGTGTTTCAGGAGTACAACCTATCTTGGGAGCAATAGCGGTGATCGCAGCCCAATTCGATGGATAATCTTTTTCAGATTCAATCAATAATTGAACCGCTCTTTCTCTGATTTCAGGGGCATATTTTAATTTTGTCATCGGGATAGTCTCTCAGAATATTGACTCTCCGACAAACCCGGTACGGTTCACTTCCTTATTCCAGCATTTGATTAGGTAGAAGATTGGTTGACCGCCATTCAGTATAGCTTGATCTAGGAAGGCTTGACGCTTACAGCCCTTGATCTTCATTTGTTGTCTTCTTAGTACGTGGCTTTCTTGTTTTTGGTAATACAGGTACACGTGCATCTGCTGTTGCTTTCTTATTGGCTTGTACCAGATTAATGTTGTTGACTTCTAGGCTTGCTTCTAAAGCATTGTCGATACCGCTTTTAAAAGTTTTAATTTCAAAGTCTTCAGGAGCTTTGAAGTACTGTTCAAATACAGTTACAGGAACAGTAGGTCCATTTAGAATAAGCTGTAGCTTTGTTTGATCTGATAGCTCAGGACTGAAGTCTTGATATGTTGCTAATACGAATTTCTTTTTATTGGTGATGATGAATACTGAATACATGGTTGTATCTCTTTTTATTTGAAGTTGTTTTTATTCTTATTGTTTTTCTGTTTGCTTATAATTTTTAGTTATAGAAAACAGATACATATATAACATATTTTTATTATACTGTCAATCCTTATAACTTTTAGGAATAAGAATACCTATTCTGCATAGGCTATTCGTATTTGTAGTCTTTAAAATCAGTTCCCTCTACAAGTGTCATACACGTAAGGAAAGCTACATCACTTGCTAACTGTTCATCTCTTACGTTCCAGAACTCATCTACAACTGCATTAATTAGTTGCTTATAATAGTTTTTATAAAAGGAATGCTTGTTTAACTGTGTTTCTAAAGTATTGAAATAACCTACCTTAAATTCTTCTTTTCCTATGTCTTCATATTTTTGTATTTCGACAGAACTTTTGGCTATATCCTCCGCTACAGCACAAAGACTAAATTTGTAATTATGATCCACTTCAATAGCTTGAGCCATAGTACCAGTACAAGCCAACAGTAAAGTTAAAACTATCTTTTTCATATTAAACAGTTATATGTAAAGTTGTAGCTTCATTCTATTTGATTAGTATTGAAAAATAAACAGCATACAAAACAGATTAGTAGGCAGTCAGTTCAATGTTTGATATGGATACGTGCCTGTTAAGGTACGGATACAGATTAAAGATTGATTATCTGACTGTTAAAGGTTGTTATTCATTGACTGTTAAGGAAATGAATAAGAAGCTTGTTATAGGTTGAACAACTATTTTTCTATAAGAAGATATGAGAACGACTGAAAGGAGTTCGATATATCGCTCTATTCTTTTTCTTTATTTGAAAAATTAATTAAATATTTATTAATTAGTTATCTGTATTTTTTTATAATTTCTTCTTTAAGATTCAAGTTAAAAAAAGCCCTAAAAGATTGACTTTTTTGATAGTCCCAAGACAAGGTTTTGTCTAGCCTTATTTTATAAGACTTTTTAAGCTTCCTTCAAAATCAGTTGAAAACATTGAGTTATAAAAGAATGGACCTCAGCTCGAAACTTTACGAAGTATAGCGAGTAACAACGAAGCTATGCTGAAGTAAATGTTTGAGCAACCAACCGACTGTATGCAATAGCTACAGTAATGGAAGGAACAGAGGGCGGTCAGTAAATAGGCTTTAGGTGCTATGTCTGTGTGCGCTTATGTGTACCTAGAATCCGTACATTTTTGTTTTAAGGTTTTTGCTTTTTTCATTTTTAAAAACAAGTAGTTATAAAATGTCTAAGACAAGGTTTTGTCTACAGCCTTTAAATTTTCCTTTATAAATTCACTGTAATTTGAGTATCGAATTGCAGCGAAAGCCGTATAAAACCTAAGATCAATTAAGACCGAAATCTGTCTTACTTATCCACAGTTTTAAATTTAAAAACAAAACAAGTGTTTAGCTAGACAAATAAAGCAATTCAAGACAAAAATAGATCCACAAGACAAGTTATTGACATTATCTGTCTTGATGTAATATAATCTGTCTCAAGAGGGGAGAACAGTCTTCCATTACAACAATATGCAATGAGGATAATAAAACGTGCAAATAGGAAAAATAAGCACAGTGTTTAAAGTTTATGATGCAATGATGGGTAGCGGTAAGACTACTCAAATTATAGAAAACATTAGAACAGCAGAAAAAGACCAGAACTTTCTTTACATCACTCCATTACTTGATGAATGCCATCGTATTTCAGGTACAACATACGATCCTGAAGATGTATTAAAACGTCCTTTAATTACCACAGAAGACGATACAAGCGTTCATTACGCATATTTAGATGATGCTCCTTTGAAGGAAAGACGTTTCAAGCATCCAAGCTATAAGGGTGGAAATAAAGCTGAAAGCTTGCAATACCTGTTAAAGAACAAAGAAAACGTAGTCAGTACACATCAGCTTTTTATGAACCTAACACCAAATATGTTGGATGATGCGAAAGACTATGTACTGATTATTGACGAAACAATTCAAGTCTATGATGTATATACAGAGCATTCATCTACAGAGTTAGAAGCTCTTTTCCGTTTAGGTTGGATTCATGTTGATGATGATGCTGTCACTCTTCGTTTCAACCGTGAAAAGTATGGTGATAACGGTGGTGACCCGACGGGTACGAAATATGAAAACCTAGCAACAATGTGTGATCTCGGTCAGCTCTTGTATGTGGACCAGAAGCTGATTGTTTGGGAATTGAGTATCGACACACTGAGATCTTTTAAAGAAGTCTGGATTGCTACTTATATGTTTGAAGGCTCTCAAATGTCAGCGTATTTGAAATCGTATGGCGTTGAGTATGAACTGATCCGTTTTGGTAACAAGCCTTCTCAAATTAAGCATTTAGTCACTATTTCAGATAACAAGTTTATTAATGAGATTGGTACTAAAACTACAGCATTGAGTTCAAGCCAATTCAAATCAAATAAGAAAGCTTTATGTGAGCAGTTGTCAAAAAATCTTGATAACTATTTCCGTAACCATGTTAAAGCGAAAAAGTCAGATAGACTTTGGACTTCATTTAAAGAAGCACATTCAGCAATTGCTGGATCACGCTATAAAGAAGAATGGTTAGCCTTCAATACAAAGGCAACTAACGAATACAAAGACAAAACCAACTTAGCTTACTTGATGAACCTATATCCAAATCCAATGGTTGTTAAAGCTTCAGCTATGAAGGGATTCCCTGTTAAGGAAGATGTATTCGCTCTATCTGAGATGGTCCAATGGATATGGCGTTCTGCTATTCGTGAAGGTAACCCAATCAATATTTATGTACCAAGCTCAAGAATGCGTAGTTTATTACAGCGTTGGTTAAATGATGAATTTGAAAATTCTGCTGCTGAAGATATTGAAGTTACAGAAGAAGCCGAACAGTTAGAATTAGTTTAAATTGGCTTTGTTGCACAAAGATTTGAAATGCAAAGCGCCCCTAATTGAGCCAAATTTAAGGCGTAACTTGGGTAAGTGGTCGACCTAATTCCGTAAATCTGTTAAGGACTGCTACACGTGCATGGATCTCATTCACTTGGCTATCAAAACTCCTTGCACTGAGTTTATCTCCTAATAATTTGATGCAATGCATCTTAGTTTCAACCAACTTCGCCGATGATAGCCTGACCATTTTTTCCATAGTGTCCTGCCTAAACGTTTAACTGTTCGAAGTAATTCATTTCGCTCTAGCGAGCTACTCTTTGTATCTTTCCATGGTTTCGCATTTTTTCTAGGTGGAATCACCGCATGTGCTTGCCGATCTGCAATGACCTCACGGCATTGCTTGGTGTCATAAGCTCCATCGGTATAAACAGAGTCAATCTGCTCATCTTGTGGAATCTGATTAAGTAAATCACCAAGCACCTGTGAATCACTGACATTATTGGTTGTAAGCTGAACTGCTCGTATTTGTAGGGTTTTGGCATCTATACCAATATGTAGTTTACGCCATTGGCGACGATATTCAGCTCCATGTTTCTTGCGTTTTCATTCGCCCTCACCTAGAAACTTCATGCCTGTAGAGTCTACGAGTAGATGCAGCCCATCGCTACTTTTTTGGTAGCTGATTGCAATATCAATATGCTTTTGTCTTCTACAAAGCGTACTGTAATCTGGTGCGGTCCAATTTAATCCGCAAAGTTTAATCAGACTTTGCACAAAGCCAGTGACCATACGTAAAGATAGACGGAATAAGGATTTAATCATTAAGCAGCATTGGATAGCTGCGTCGGAGTAGGTTTGATTTCGCCCTTGTTTGCCTTTTGATGGAGCATACCATTGCGTAGCAGGATCAAACCAAATGACAATATTTCCGCGACTCATGAGTGCTCGGTTATATGCGGGCCAATTGGTTGTGCGGTAGATTTTGTGTGTAGGCTTCTTCATTTGAAAATTATATCGCTGAAAAACCCTTTACAGATAGGTTTGTGCAACAAAGCCTTACGACGATCACACTCAGCTATGCATTCACCTTGCTGATTTTATTGCTACATACAACTTCGACCGCAGACTCAAAACACTCAGGGGCCTGACTCCCTACGAATTCATCTGCAAACAGTGGATAGATGAACCTGAACTTTTTAAGATTGATCCGATCCATCAAATGCCGGGACTACACAAAAGAAAAAAAAGGCTTTTAGTTTTTTAAATTTCCACTGTGGAAAATTAAAAATATTTTTTTAATTTTTAAAATTATGCTAATATAAATTTAATTTTTATATATTTAATCCATGACAATATACGTAATTGCCAATCAGAAAGGTGGCGTTGGAAAGACCACACTCTCAACCAATTTAGCTGTTGCTCTGAGCAAAAAAGGTCAGACTATTCTTGTAGATGGAGATGATCAACAATCCTCTATAAAATGGAGTAAACGTAGAACACAAGACTCGATTACAACCATTTCGCTCAAAGATAATTTAAAAGAAGAACTACAACAGTTAAAAAATAATAATAAATATATTGTATTGGATGTTGCAGGACGTGATTCAGCTGAGTTTCGTTCAGCATTATTAATAGCAGATGTTCTTATTATTCCAACGCAACCTAGTCAAACAGATATCGAAGTGCTGCCATTTGTGCTTAGATTGGTAAATGCTGCTAAGCAAGTAAATAAGAAATTAGAAACTTTTGTAGTCTTAAATAAAGCACCAACCAATACCAAATCTACAGAAATTGATGCTGCTTTAGAGTTGCTACAACAAGTCAAGTCTGTGAAAACACTAAATACCATTGTGCGTGATCGCAAACAATTTCGCGATGCAATGATCGAAGGAAAATCAGTATTAGAAATGGGTAGTAGTAAAGCAAAAGATGAATTAAATGAATTTTTGGTGGAGATCCTGTAATGGCGAAAAAACCACTCATTGTCGATTTTGATGATGCCTTTGAAATGGAACAAGCATTTATTAATGCAGCAGGAACAGGCAAAGTTGCATTGGTATCATCGACTGAAAATAATATTGTTGATCTACCTATAGAGCTTATTGACTTCTCAGAGCATCAACCTCGCATTATTACAGACAAAGTTTTACAAGATGTTGAAAAGCTTGCCAAAAGTATTGAAACGAATGGGCAAATTTATCCGATTGTTGTGATCAAAAAAGAAGAAACATATGAGCTTGTTGGTGGAGAAAAAAGGTTTCGAGCTGTTCGTGATGTATTAAAACATAAGACTATTCGTGCAATTATTCGAGATGATAAATCTACAGAAAAGACAGCTTTAATTTCATTGATTGACAATTTACATCGGTCAAATCTTAGTGATTTTGAATTAGTCAATGCTATACAAAAACACTGCGATGAGTTTGGTTATACTATACAAAATATAGAATTTATTACTCAAAAATATCAATTAGATCAATCTAAATACTTTAGATTAATGAGCTTTTATAAACTGCCAAACTATATAAAAGAAGATCTAAAAATCCACCCCAAAGCGATTTCAGGTGCAACCGCACAACAATTGTTAACTGAATTAAATAAACTGGTTTTAAAGTTTAACCATCAACTAGTTGAAGATACCACGTTAACCATATGGAAAAAGTACCTAAATGAATTTACAGAAACAAATCGTCCATCAAAAAAATTCATTTATCAAATAGAAAAAGCACTAACGGTACAAGAGACAGCTAAAAAACAAGATCAAAGCATCGAAAATGCCTCTCTAGTAAACAAAATGATCTTAAAAAATAAAAATGGTCTTAAATTTGGTTCGATTAAGATCGAGAAAAGTCTCAATGGGAAAACAGTCCTAAATATTCGCACCAGTTTAAATGCTGAATTTAATCAAGAAAAGATTGAAAAGTTAGAAGAATTTCTTGCCGGTTTAGATGACCACCCATAAAAATTATAAATTTCCACTGTGGAAATTTATAATTGAGTATCCAATATTTTTTTAAATATTGGGTACTGCTATTTATCATACATATTGAATTAAAAAGTGTTAAAGGGAAAAATGCTTACCAGAACGGTAACTGATCTTCTGATGGATCTAAAATTTCATCCATATCAGAATCAACAATATTTTTATCTTCATGATCTGCCTTTTTAGGCTTAACAGATTCTGTTGAGCCTAAGTTGTAAATTTAAAAATTAGCCATTTCAACAGTATTGAGTTTATACAGCCAGTATCAGCTGAGATGGTTACGATAGAAAAAAATTGGAAATGCAAAAAAAATCACTTGAAGTCCTGACCAAGTTAAGTGCAGTTTTGATATTAGATTTACCAGATTTTATTCGACATTTTATCTTGAATCTTAAAAACAAGCTGGATGCTTATATCAAAAGAATTCTTAACAAGGGTGAAAAATCCCATAAAGGTGTTGATGAATTTGAAATTCTAAAATGGTTAATCCATAAAATTTCTTTAGATTTGGAACAGGTTCCAAAGCACAAACATAAAGAGGTACATGCTGTTCTATTTACATGTTTTTTTACTCAATTGTCCGATACCTTAGGTTTGCCATTATCACGGTATATGAAGGTGGGAAAAAATCCGCAGCGTTGTGTTCAATTGAGTGCAAACACTTATAAAAAATACTTTGGCCTGAATAAAGACTTGAAGCTCAAGTTCGAACGAAACCTGAATATCAATTTTTACCCTGAAAAATTATGGTAGCTTTATGAGCCAAACTGATGAATTGTCAGCTGACAAGCAAATTAAACTATTGGAAGAATGGGTCAATCAACCCCTGAGTGTAAAAAAACAAATTTTGACTCAGCTCTTGGCGCAAGATCAGCAGGCACAGGAACTGTATGCTGCTGCTCACAAAATACATGTGGTGATTAAAAATAATCGGATAGTGACACAACAGAAATTATTAGCAGGGTTAACGCAATGGGCTAAAAGTGCATCTATAGGAGAACTAAGCGACCAACAAAAAGCAGTATTCATCTATTCCTATCTTTGTACTGCAGCCTTGTGTGAAATACTGAAGGAAATCATCTTGTTAGAGCCTCAGATTACAAGGGATGAAAAGGATGAAAAGGATGAAAAGGATGAAAAGGATGAAAAGGATGAAAAGGATGAAAAACAGGTTATTCTAAATAATTGTAAAAACAACAATAAAATCAACACAGTATCTTATAATTTAAAACTTCTTTTGCAAAAGCAGTTATCGAATACTGAGAAAAATAAACTGTTGTATAAAAAAGTTACACGCAAACTCCAAGCTATGGATGAATTTGATGCCAACGAGTTAAAAATTCTTTTAGAGCGTAAAACAATAAAAAATGATTTTGAACAGCTTAATCTTGGCCGTTATATTCAACAATTTATTATTGTTTTCAACGAGATTGCCAATAGTAGATTAAATTCAACAGTAATTAATGTTCAGGCTTTAATTAACGATATTAAAAAGGGCATGACCTATAAATCTGATTCAGGCACATCATCGTTGGATGTAGAGAATGAGGATACTGGACAGGATACAGAGGCCAATCTTGTCGATCCTGAACAGGATGAGATCGCCAAGCGGGTGAAGGGGAGTTTCTCTGATGACAAACAGAAACAGCTCGAAAAGCAAGCTAAGAGAATTCAGCGACGTGACTTAGCCTGTAAAACTAATCCGCTTTATCTGAAACCCAGTTTATTAACTGAGGTATATCAGCGATTGCAGAAGTGTTATCAAGAAAATAAGAGAAATGATGCATATCAATCGGCTTTAGCTGTGTGTGGTCTGATGTGTCTCTTGACCGGTCTGAGTCCAACGGTCTTTCAAAAGATCAAGTATTTGATTGATATTGGTAGAATTAAAAAAAAATCAGTCAAAAAAGTCATCCATTATTATTGGGTGATCGATCCTAAGTTGAATGCCAATCATTCCGGTGCCATGCAAGATAAAGCACAGCGTTATAATCGGGCCTTAACCCTGGAATGGCGCATGCCAGCACCCTGGATCACCAGTTTAGAGGCTTTAGAGGAACCTGAATTTTGTGTGATTGAGTACAATAATTTTTTGCGGGAAATTTTTAAAGAGCATGCAATTGGCGAAATCACCTGTGGTATGTTAGAGCGGCAAATCTATTTTTATATGGATATGGAGACGGATGATAACCTGGTCGCACACTTGCTGGCCAACAGAGATAGCCGTCATATCGTGCAATGGAACTATGAAGGGCGTCAGATCGATCAAATCGACCAGCATTTTCAAGGCTATATTAATGTTCTATTAGACCGTAGAAAAGGTGAACCATGGATTGAGGATGAACACCCTGGTCATATTTTTCATCGTGAGGAACGTATCGGCAGTCAGCGATGCTGGACTGTAGAGGCCGCGAGTAAATTTTTTAATCAGCTTTATCATTTTGTCAAAAACACATTAGCCAATACTCAAGCGAATCTGATCGAGAAGCTGAATGCTTACAGCATTTGGATGTGGCATCTTTCCTTAATCTGCCTGACGGTGCGTCCAATAGTCGGCATGCCGGGGTTACTGAAACATTATGATCCTAAGGCACAACTGCTTTACGTGCATGATAAAAAAACTGATTCACGAAAAGTAGGACGTCCTGTTCCTGTTACAGGCTACTGGCAGGATCATTTCAATGCATATCGAAAATATCTGACGAAAACCATCGAATCACTCGGGATAAAAAGTTTGCAAGCGCAATTGGAAAACGATGGTTTTATGCTCTATGTCATCTCACATCCTCGGATCAAGTCCCAAAAAGGTCAGGTGAATCTTGCTGAAGTCGTGGAGCATTTGGAGTTACAGCCCATGTCTGCTGATTTTGTCACGAATTACCTTAAAGAGACTGTACAGATTTATAAAAACTGGCCAAGGCATTTCACTAAAAATCATCTCGCCCTGAGTGGTGACATTCACAATACGCTATATACCCATGATAAGCAGAGCATGGGATTCAGTCACATTTCTGGATTAAGCCCTTATCTCTACAAACACGACATTCAGCAACAAGTTAAAAGCTTGCTCAACAAACTAGAAATCGCAAAGCTTGAAGTGCTTTAAAGGACCATCTTGTGCTTGATACATCACTTGTTACGCAATTAGAAAATGCCATTAAAAGAGAAATCGGTGACATTTTTAAGGAAATTTCTCAGCTGATCACTGCTACATACACAGATGTAAATTCTGACCTTGCTCAAATTGATTTTAAGTGGCTTGATCAGCAAATTCTGGACAAGTTTACTCTCTATAGAGCAGTTTTAGAGCAGCTCTGCCAAATATCCAAATTTAAGGGCAATGCTGCAGATTACCTTCAATTCTGTTTTAAACAAGTGAAACGGATTTGTAACGAGAAAAACCAGCAGTGGCAAAAGGATTACCCTTCCTATGCCGAGAGCTATGAGATTAAGTTGCCCGATTGGATAGTCTACACACCTAAACGTCTAGACAACGTTTTTTCAGGACGAAAGTTACAGCAGGGTACTATGCTCGTCGAGGTAAAAGAAAAACTGTATGTGAATTGGGCGGATTATCTCAAACAACAAACTCAAGGTATCCTCTTAGACTCTACGGCTAAAGAGCAACAAAAATTAGTGAATACCTTGTTTGAATGTCTTTGTATTTCATTAATTTTTGATCAGGGATGCATGCAACCTGAACGACTGATAGCCATTCATGATGCGATTTTTCATATGAACCTAGATAGTGGCTTGCTTCCGATCTATTCAGATGCCGAAAAGGTTCAAAAGGCTTATGTCTTTTCATACACCTTGCCCTCGACAAAGTATGGCAACATCTATCGTCAGGATGGCGAAGAAGAGGCGGAGTTATGGCAAACCCAACACATTTATTTCAATGCCTTTGCGATGCTATGTTATCGACGGATTCAGGAGCTAATCAATGGACCGCAAGGGTATGTATTACAAAGCACTTCGCCATTGCTGTACTGGGAAAAAGAACAGAGTGAAATTGAAACGGGGAATCAGCCTGAAGCCTTACTGCTAGAAAAACTTAAAATCCATTTAAACATTGTACTGAATATGGCGGAGGAGGGGGACTCTAGAAAAGCACGTGAGGATCAGCCATTTGCACAGCTTAATCACGTGAAGCTATTTTTAAAAGGCTTGGAAAAGACCGGTTTTGCCATTTTTAAGCATATGGATTATGTCTTGTGGCAAGAGATTCCTAATCTGGATGTGTTAAGTACCAGTGTACTGAACAATCAGATCATCACTTCGCCTTTAATCTATGAGCAGTATACACAGCTCTATGATCAACCCGATTGCTGGAAAACTATTCAAGCTAGAATCAAAAATCTTGAAAAAAAGCCTCAACTCTTAGACTTGGAGATGCCTACAGTTACAGTCAAAACATTTCATGATCGACGAACCGGTCAACGTCATGAGCTGAAATCCTGGCTTTTATCTTTTCATCAGGATATCAAACCCAAACAGCTTGCGGATCAACTCCAAGAAAGCATCCAAAAATCTGAGGACTATAAATCTGCGTATGAGGCTGGAAATGGCGAGTACCTAGATTATGTAGTGGCTATTGCACATTTACGCGTGTGTCAGTGGTTAGAAAACGAATTTGCTTATCATGTGAAAGCAGCGATTAAAGTCTCCACGATCAAGCGTTACTATAGTAGTTTTGTGCTTGACCTACTTTGTTGTATTCTAGAACAGCAGATCAATCTAGATACAGCCACTGAAGAGCAGTTTGAGGAAATGTATCGCACGATTGTTGAAGAAAAACTGCTGAATGATCAGAGAAATCATAAAACGACCGCCCAAACCAACAACAATAAAAAATACAATACCTCGGGTTATGCCTTTGATCGGCTGAAAGCTTTTCACCAATACTTAGTCAAGAATCATCGTGCACCGATTGTGCAATATTTATATGAACGTCAAAGTGACGGTTTATTTTTAAAAACCAGACTCATTAGTCCGCAGATGTTTCAATTGATGATACGGATTCTTAGAGGATACCCAGAAGCTTTGGGTCTGACTGAGCAGGATGCAACCTGTCTAGAATGGGTTTATACATTGGCATTTAGACTGGGCTTGCGTATTGATGAAGCTGCCGGGATCTGTATCGATGATTTTGTATCTCCGCAGTTACGAAAACATCCTGACAATCGACAGCTCTATTATGTGTTTGAATCCGCTTTAGATCAGCAGAAAGACGATCGATCTGACCATAAAATGAGAAAAACAATGGGTGATATTGATGATCTCACCCTCAGGATTCGTCTAAATTCTGAGCGTGATCTGAAAAGTGATAATGCCACGCGTCAGTTTGATTTAGTTCATTTCTTAGCACCGGACGAGTTCACAGGATTTTGTCGCTTTTATCAAAACCTGTTACCTGGCTCTAAACCGACTGCAGCAGTCTGCAATAGAAAAACCAAACAGCTCTTTATGCTGGGTGAACAACCTTTATCCAGTACAAATTTATCAAAAATTACCCAGTTGCTGTTTAATACTGTATTAGGGACAAACGATCATCAATATACCTTTCACGCTTTCAGGCATAGTACCGCTTCACATTTGGCTATCCTTTTAAAAGGCAGCATAGCACTGGTACGTTGTTTTACTGACTATGATTCCGAGTTTGGGCGTAAGCTTAAAAAGCACATTTTACCCAGTATGAAGGATGCTTCATCGCGTAGTGCCCAAGCCTGGTCTCGACTTGCGCATCTGATGGGGCATGAAGACATTCGGATCACTGCAAGACATTATCTGCATCATCTGAATATCCTGATTGCTGACATGTTTTATCAAGCAAACCGTGAATATTCACCTCAATTGATCAAGGCATTATTAGGCGATAGTCAGTTGATGCATCGCGATTTCAAAGTTGAATTTCAGTCGAATGAAAGAGATATTTTAAAATTGATGAAGAAGATTCATTCACACACAGAAAATAATTCTCAAACTGCTGCATTAAAGAGCAAGAAAAAGCAGAAGCAGCCTCAACAACAGGACGTATTTTTATACCGTGAAACGTTTTTAGAGGAATACCGGAAGTGGCGGGAAAAAAAAGAAAAAGCAACGATCGATCCTGAAGTATTGAAGTTCATTCAATCGATCAGCCAGCCGTTTTCTCTCTATACAAGTCACGTCAAAAATGATGCTAATCATGAGGATCTTATCGGTTTTACTTGGAATAAAATGGTGACATGGTCTACTCTCTATGAGATTGAGCAACCTTTTAACTTAAATAAAAATGTAACCCAGAAAGATCTTAAACATTTTTTTGATTGTTTAGAAAATAAAATTTCACTTGAAAAAGATCGTCCTATTTTGAACTTTAAGGCATCATCTAAAAATGACTTGATTGACTATCAAAGATTCTTAGATTTTATCAATAAACTTTATTCAAAAGATTTAGATAATTTTGAATGGGATGAATATATTCCGGGTGAATTTAATAATGTAAAAAAGGGTGAGGTGAAAATAAAAAAATATAAAATATGGAATAAAAAAGATAATAATTTTATTCAAAAGATGCTGTTGCAAAGCGTCTTTTACAAGATGAAAGAGTGCCTAGAGGTTCTATCAGAGGTTGACGATATCAACGGAAATTCATCAAAAAAAACACATTGAAATCAGATGGATATTTTTGTTGATTTTACAGCTTTGTTTTTTTTAGCATATTTTTGCAGAAAAGTGAGTTTTTATCGCTCAAAAACTGGGTAATTAAGGGTGAAAATCCAACCCCGGGTTTTAGGCTTTTTGAGTGTTTTTTAGCCTAAAAAACAGCATTGTTGAGACGCAAGACAATAATCACGCTACGTTAAAATTAATTGAAATATTATTGATATAAATAATACCTTTTGTTGTTAATAAAATAATAAATTAAAAGCGATTTAATATGAAATTGAGTGTTGTTTTAAATTAATTGGAGAATCAGTTTTAAATAATGTAACCCTCTATTTTGGGTTGATTTTTTTGGTTTTTTAACCAAATAAAAAGTACGTTTTTTCATATTATGTTGATAATTTTTAATCAATTTTATACATTGCTGAAGATAGAAACTGTATTTAAGTTGAATTAATCTGTTTTGATGAGTTAATGCTCATAAATGAAAATTCCTTATTCTAGCCTTTAGTTAAAACTGCTAATCATAAATATTCTAAAAATAGCCTAAGCTTAATAAGTGGTTCAAAAGGGGCCCAGGCCTTTGCTTTGTCAAAATCTGATTTGCCAAGCAAAGGCCTGGGAATCCGCGAATTTGATTTTTTGTTTTAATAATGCTCAATATTTTAATTTATTGAGGTCCTTTCATAGAATTAATGATTAAAAAAAGTCTAATTTGGTTTGACCAAAGAAAAAGATACAAATATGATAATTACATTACAGTAAAATCTGTAATCAGGCGTGGAAACCTGAAAATTACTACAGAAGCATTAAAACTGCTTTAAGCGGTTTTTTTGTGCTTATTATGCTTAGCTTGCCATTATGGTAGGCCAGGCAGGGCAGTCGATGACTGGCCGTCTTCTGTAGTGCGGTATTTCCACCCCTGTTTGGTCTACCTCCATCTCGTGGAAAAAGATGGTTGTAGATAGTAAAATCTAAACTACAGGTACTCAGCATGAAGATTTCATTATCTCAAATCCCCATTTCTCTTACGTTTCTTTTGTTAGCGCTGACCGGATATTGACGGTCATTTAATTCATCGCTTTAACCAAATTGAACGATATGCACTTTCAAATTTCGTATTTGAGCGAATATAGAGAAGTGCTGCCTGGAGAAAACAAAAAATGGGCCAAACTCGATTACTGACGAATATCATTCAGCGTAAAGTCATGTTGCCAGAAGAAATGTCACCATCAATGCAACGAGACAATTTTGAAGTTGCACTGACTGATTTTGAAAAGCATGCCATCATCAAATGTTTATTTAAAGCGGATAACCAGCGTTCTACTGAATGTTGGAGTGTGCGGGAAATTGCAAACTTTATTGGGAATTGCACAGAAGATCAAAATATCAATTTGTGTATCTTGTATTGGAAAGATATACACGGCAACATCTATATTATCGATGGGGCGCATCGTCTTTCGAGTATTTATGCGTGGGTCAAGAGATATTTTGCAGATGAACAAGCCACTCAAGCGCCTAATTTTAGCGATCAACAAAAAGAAGATATTCGTGACCTGCGAAATCATTTAGGGGATCTGGCTGACTTCCAAAAAATTTGTATTGATCCTAAATTTGCAGAACAAAAATCTAAATTAGACGATATTAAAATCAGTTTCCGGCAAGTGCTTGGTACTCCAGAAGATGCACGACGCGTATTCCAATCGATTAACTCAGATACTAAACGCCTGGATAAATATGAGGAATATCATCTAAGAAGTCGGGGAAGTGATGCATATTATGCGATCTATGCTTGTTGTTATATCAATGACAATAAATCCAATTTAGAAGAGCTTCAATATACACGTTTAAATGCGCTCATCGAGTTGGGGGAGAGGATCCATCAGCTGCTTTTCTCTACCATCTTATTAGATACTGAAATGAGTCATGGCAAAAAAATTGGCTTGGTCAATGAGCTCATGAATATCATCGCGGGTGATCGGATTCATAATATCATGAGCCTGAATCAGGGTGAACGCGTTGAAAAGATCATGTCACATCTGTTTACGGCCCTTTGCAGAATGGCCACTCCTGTAAAAAATACTGGGGTTCCGAGTTTGGGCTTACATCCGTTCTTATATTTTTATAAGGACCAGCGTTTTCAAATTACTTCCTTTCTAGCATGGTTTTCAATTGTGTTTGAAATTCATGAAAGTCGCATGCAGATTCATCATCGAACGATTAGTTTCAAGGACTTCACCCGGGTACGCCGTAGTATTGAGTTCTTGATCGCCAATTTCCCCGTGGCGACCACCGAAACGGTCGGCAAGTTCGGCAGTGGTATCAAGGGCTATGATCGGCTACAAATTGTCTATAAAGCCTTTATTTGCTTAAGTTTGGAAATGGAGGTTGATTTTGATGATGAGGAATGCCTGAATACATTTATTCTGTCCATGTCTAAGGCCTTCAAATACATAAACTTTAATGAGTTTTATGTTGAAAGATTTTTGGGGAATTATGATGATACGGTCGTGAAGCATGTGGTGGGATATGTGGAGTCGATTAGTCCAATCTCGCGCTCAAAGCCCAAATCCTTTTCAGCATTAACCAAAAGTTTACTTAAGCACAATTTTCTGGTGGGTAATCATAACTTTTGCCTCATTTGTGATGGATTAATCTATCTTGATTCTACTGAATCGGATCATAAAATTGCCAAAGCCGTTGGTGGGCAAGGGGTGCTAGAGAATGGTCTGCTGGTTCATCCAATCTGTAATAGAATGAAATCAGATCTCAGCTTAGAAGAGATCAGAGCGGATTTGTTTGGTGAGTTATTGTATTAATCAGCAGGGCTATGTTTTTGTGTTCTCAAGTGTGTTAATTAATGATAAATCACATGATTTAACTTTTGATCTATTTTGCCAATGTGGTTTTTTTAATTCAGTAGACCTCTTGCGAAAGTATAGTTTTATCTAATTTTTGAATTGGCTAAAGCCTCATAAAATATAGCTTTTGGCTGCTTAAAATTTGACTAACGCAAGAAGTCTAATGCAGAATCATAGTTAGAAGCTAGCTGTAGTTTCTGAATGATCGTCAAGATCCTTAGTTTTGCCCATAGATTCCCTCTATGGGTATTTTTTTGATCAAAAATCATGTGTAGATGCCCTAGAATAAACCTTTTAGCATTTCATAAGCAATCAAGATTAAGCCTGACACCATCAGCACCACAAAAATGAGTTCCACTCTAGTTAACATAGTAATTCCATTTACTTTTCACCCAATTTATGTGGCAAATAAGTCGTAGTAGCAATGACATAACATGACATAGAAAATAATCAAAAAGACAGAATTTGGATTTTTATATTCAAGGTGAATTATTAAGATAATTGTGAAAACTTCATAGGAACTTCTTTTTTCTCAATGAAAATGTTATATCCTTAGAGTCTGCATGATCCATTTGAAGCGAGAATTTTATGAAAAAAGTTATTGGTATGAGAAATAGCCGTACTGAAGCCTTTAAAATCGTAAAAGCTTCATTTGCCGTAGATAATTTGGTTGTAGATAATAAAGGCTTACAAGCAATTAATGACTATGTGACGGGTTCTAAGACATTTGAACAAGCCAGAAATACACTCGTTGAAATGTACCGTGTACGATAAAAATGTTTTTTGATGATGCACTACATTATTATCTGACGGAAGAAGATTTTTATGATGATCCATTCTGTGATGAAAATGGTGTTTTGATCAACAATCTTGGTATTTCTAATACCAAAGACCTGAATGAGGCAGAGAAAGCGCTAAGTGCCTTACAAAATACAAGGTTACAGGAAAATATCTCTGTTTTTCTAGGCAATTTTGATTTACAGCACTTACAAAATATACATCATCAATTATTTATGGATGTCTACCCATGGGCTGGCCAATTAAGACGCGTGAATACCTATAAAGGTGAATGTATCTTTCTCCGTTACAATAGCATAGCTCCTTTATCAGATCTGCTGTTTTCATGCCTCAATAATAACTTTAACCATTTGATTAATAATAAAGAAAATATAGATTTGGTCTGTAGTTTTTTAGCCAGATTTTTTGTTGTTTTAAATTATATTCATCCATTTAGAGAAGGTAATGGTCGCTCACAACGTTTCATGCTAGGCCAGATACTATTTAAGTTAGGTTATACGATCGATTGGACCACTGTGAGTTCAGATGCTATGAATCAAGCAGTGATCGCAGGATGGAAAGAAGGTAACTTTAAGCTCACTGAAAAAATGATTAAACTTAATATTCAAAGATTAGAAGTAAGTTGAACACCTAACCAATATCGTACTCAGCATCAATTTTGGTGTTTCTTCAGGCCTACTGCTGACACTTCAAATGATTCCATGATAAAAATCAAACATCATTGTAAAGCCTCTAAAAGACGATTGCTCCAACAATAAAACACAACACCCCAAAAGCGATCCAGAGCCAGACAGTTGATCTGGATGTCTGCATACCTGGGTTATTCAATGGCGGTGGTTGCTCAGAGGCGTTCTGTGGAGTATTCGGCCTGTTTGTATGAGGATGATGCTTGGAATAAGAAAGTCCTGTTCCGGGAATGCCCACGCTGGTTCGGGTGCCTTTTTTACCAATATTTAAAGAAGCACCGGGTTTGCCAATGCTCGCACTGCTGATGCCCTTATGCGTCAGATTAATTTTTAAACCCGGTAAGATTTTAATGCTCTTGCGAAATCTAAAGCCCATATTTCCCCCATTTGCAAAACCTGTTCGCTGTGTATTTCAGTTGATAGAGGTAAATTCAGAGAATCTCAGATCCTCATCTACCTCGCTAGTCGGCTGTCCCCATAGAGACATCCGTATATTTTTTATCTGGTGATTGCAATACTACCTTAAAATACCGTCAAAAATGTTTACTGTACATTTGCTATGGGGTAATCTTAAAACTGCTATTTATTGACTGATTGGTATATGACGACAGATAAGCATGAAGTGCTTCTTCGAATGCGAGCGATCGAGCTGCTTGCATACTGGGAAGGTCGTTTGGTTACCAATCGTTTGATGAGCTGGTTTGGACTTAGTCGACAGCAGGCTTCTGCGGATATCAAGCGCTATAATACGCTGTATAACCCCGATGCCTTGATTCATGATCCATCGGTCAAGGGTTATGTGCCTAAGGCCAGCTTCCAGCCTGTACTGACTACAGCGCATATCAATGAATATCTCAATATGCTGTCAGGTTTGGTTAGTGAATCGCATACCCTGATTGCGACACCAGAACCGAATCTTGCAGCAGTTCAATTACCTGATCGCAGTGTACGTCCTGAAGTGATTCGGGAAGTTTTGCGTGCCTGCCGAAACCAAAACACTTTAAAAATGATTTATGCCTCGATGCAGAATCCGCAGTGGCATGAACGCATCATTTCCCCACACACCCTGGTGTATACCGGTTTTCGCTGGCATGTCCGTGCCTATTGCCATCAGAGCAAGCAGTTTAAGGACTTTTTACTCTCCAGAATTGATCGTACACCTGTTGTGGTGGCGATTGAGTCAGTAGACCCTGCTCAAGATCAGCAATGGCATGAAGAAATTCTACTGACGCTGATCCCTAATCCAAAATTGAATGAAGCTCAAAAAGCGCTGGTCGAAAAAGACTTCGGCATGCCTGATGGCAGATTACAGATTCCGGTGAAAAAAGCCCTGGCTCACTATACCTTGCAGCGCTATCAGGCCGCGATCACGCTGGCTGAGGCGGAAGATGCCTTGAAATATCCCTTGGTGTTACAAGGTTCAGATATCGAAAAGCTGTCGTCTTACCTGTTTGATCAAGCTTCATAGGAGATTGGCTATGTTAGAACAATTTCATTATGACAGTGACCTAATTGGTGGCTCACTGATGGTGCGTGAAAGCCGGCTGATCGCGGATCTGTTATTACGAGAGGCGACTCCAGAACAATGGCATCAGGCCATTCAGGTTGACAATATTCTGCAAAAAAGAACCGCAGCCTCAGCTCAACGCAATGCCACCGCTATTCGTAAGCGTCTGGAGCGCTTAGAGCCTGATTTCTGGAAAGCTTTGCGTGATGGGGATGATGAGCTGGCGACCCAGGTGGCTTTTTGTGGCGCATTGGAACGCAACCTGTTGCTGCTTGAGTTTATGGAAACGGTGATGAGAGAGGCCTATATCTCTCAGGCTCAATACCTGGACAGTTATATCTGGTCAGATTTTCTGGATGAGCGTTCACAACGCGATCTTGATATCTGTGATTGGAAAGAGTCCAGCAAGAAAAAAATGGGGCAGGTGGTATTTCGCATGCTGGCAGAAGCCGGTTACTTAAAAAGTACCCGTAAGTTGGAGTTGCAGCGTGTGATCGTCAGAGCAGAGCTGCGTAGCCTGTTGGAAGAACATTATAAACAACGCATTAAAAGATCTATGGAAGTGTCGCTATGGACGCGGTAGTTGTAGAGGGGCAGCAATGAATCAAAAAATACATGAGCGTCTGAACCAGATTCCAGAGCGAATTCTTTCCACCGAGTTTCTCACCGGGCAAGGACTGGGCAATGAAATTGGCTTCTGGATTTTTGATTATGCACCTGAAGATGAGTTGAAAGTGCGCGAATATCTGCATTTTCTAGACGGGATGCTGGAGAAAAAACACAGTCAGCTGAAGGTGGTGAATATCAACCTGCTGCAAGCCGTGGTGGATTATCTGGCTGAGCGTAACTTCATCGATAAAGCCATTCAAATGCAAAAAGCCAAAGGCGATGATGCGCTGCTCAAAGCGCTGAAAGGCCCACTGCATATGGATAAGTTCGCGCCCTATCTGGTGAGTAAATATGCCACCAATGCGCAAGATATTGTGTTGATGACTGGGGTAGGGTCGGTTTGGCCACTGTTACGTGCCCATCACTTATTAAATAGTTTGCATTCGTTACTGGGGCATAAGCCAGTGGTGCTGTTTTACCCAGGCTATTACGACGGTCAAGCGATGAGTTTATTTGGAAAAATTCCAAGCAATAATTACTACAGAGCATTCAGATTAGTGCCTTAAACACGGCAAATAGAAATAAAAATTCGGGGGAATGGATTGAGATGAACATTAAAGAGCTTTTTTACAAGCCATTAGATCGTGCGATTAACGGGGTCGTAAAAGCAGACCAGAATGACAATACTACGGTTTATCAGGAACTCGATGAGTATGTGGTCACCAATGAACTGGAAAAGCATTTTCGGGACTTTTTCCAGTCTTATGGCACAGACCTGAGCGATCCTTCGATTGCCAACCGTGTCGGCGTATGGATTTCGGGCTTCTTTGGTTCAGGTAAATCACATTTCCTGAAAACCTTGTCGTATATTCTGGCCAATAAAGTGGCACGTGATGCGGAAGGTAACGAGCGTAGCGCCGCAGAATTCTTTGATGAAAGCAAAATTCGTGATGCGTTTATCCGTGCGGATATTGGCAAGGCCGTCAGCCATCATGCCGATGTCATCCTGTTTAACATCGACAGTAAAGCCAGCTCCAATGATGATGGCAATCCGATCCTGAATGTGTTTTTACGTGTGTTTAACGAGTATCAGGGGTTTAGCGCGGATCATCCACATATTGCCCATATGGAACGTCACCTGAGCCAGAAAGGTGTCTACGAACGCTTTAAACAGGCGTTTGAGGAATCCAGTGGCATGTCCTGGCTAGAGGAGCGTGACGGTTATCAGTTCTATCAGGATGATGTCGAAACTGCGATTTCTCAGGCACTGAATCTATCAGCAGAAGCAGCGCATAAATGGTTTGAGGATTCTGAGCAGACCTTTAGTGTTTCGGTTGAAAACTTCTGTCAGTGGGTGAAAGAATACCTGGACAGCAAAGGACCCCAGCAACGCATGTTGTTCTTGGTCGATGAAGTGGGGCAGTTTATTGGCAGCGATACCCGCTTGATGCTGACATTGCAAACCATTACTGAAAACCTGGGTACTATCTGTAAAGGCCGCGCTTGGATTATCGTCACCTCACAGGCAGACATCGATGCTGTTTTAGGTGAGATGTCTTCTTCCAAAGCCAATGACTTCTCCAAGATTGCTGGACGTTTTAAAACCCGTTTATCACTGTCCAGTTCCAATACCGATGAAGTCATCCAGAAACGTTTATTACGCAAAACCCCAGAAGCAGAAGCATTGCTCAGATCGGTGTTTGAGCAAAAGGGCGATATCTTAAAAAATCAGATTACCTTTGACCGTTCAGGTCCAACCCTCAAGAACTATGAGGGGCCAGAAAGTTTTATTCATAACTATCCTTTTGCGCCGTACCATTTCCAGCTGGTGCAAAAAGTATTTGAAGAAATCCGTAAAGTCGGTGCGACCGGTGCACACTTGGCCTATGGTGAACGGTCCATGCTGGATGCGTTCCAGATGGCCGCGAATGCGATTGCTACAGATGAAGTCGGTGCCCTGGTTCCTTTCCACCGCTTCTATACTTCAGTGGAAGGATTTCTGGATACAGCAGTGAAGCGTACCATCGACCAGGCAGGGCAAAATAAAACCCTGGATGGTTTTGATGTGCAGATGCTGCGTACCCTATTCATGATCCGCTATGTCGATATCATCAAAGGTACGCTGGATAACCTGGTGACTTTATCGATTGAGAAAATTGATGAAGATAAGCTGGCATTGCGCAAGCGGATTGAAGAGAGCCTGCAGCGTCTGGAAAAAGAGAGCCTGATTACTAGGAATGGCGATGAGTTCCTGTTCCTGACCAATGAAGAGCGGGACATCACCCGCAAAATTAAAGCCACAGACTTAGCAGCTTCAGAAGAAAATAAAGAGTTAGCCAATCTGATCTTTAAAGATTTACTGCGCGATCAGAACAAATACCGCCATCAAGCCAACAAGATGGACTATCAGATTGGTCGTTTTCTGGATGGTCATAGCCTGGATGGCAAGTATGAGAGCGATTTGAAAGTTGAAATCATTTCTCCGCTGGATACGGAATATAACCTCTACACAGAAGCTTTCTGTATTGGTAAGAGCGCCGAGGCCGAAGGGCAGATACTGTTTAAACTGGCAGACGATAAACAGTTCTTTAATGAACTGCGCACCTGGCTGAAAACCAATAAATTCATCCGCTTAAATGATGATGGTACCCAATCCGATATCACCCGTATTCTGGCAGACCGTGGCCGTGAGAACCAGGAGCGTAAAAAACGTCTGCGTGCCCGGGTCGAAGAAATGTTGCTGGACGCGGAAAGTTATGCCTTGGGTCAACATCTACAACTTTCATCTTCAAGTCCAACCACCAAGCTGGATGAGGCTTGTCGTTATCTGCTGGAAAACACTTATACCAAACTGAGCTATTTGCAGGTCTATCAGCAGGATGCCTGGCGTGAACTGAACGCCGTCTTGACTGTTGATGATATGGCGCAGCTCGGATTGTCTCTGGATGGCGGTCAGAGCAATCCCAAAGCCCTACAGGAAGTGGAGCAGTACATTGCACTACGCGCCACTGGTACAGAGCGTATTCTAGTCTCAGATGTGATAGATCGTTTTGCCAAACGTCCTTATGGCTGGCCGGATGCCGAGATTTTACTATTGGTGGGTCAGCTGGCTGCGATGGGGCGGATTTCTCTGCAGTTAAATGGCGGCAGCTTACAGTTAAAAGATGCCTTTGAGCCTTTACAAAACAGCCGCCGTCGCCGTGATGTGTCGATCATTAAAAAACGCCAGACTGATGATCAGGTATTGAAACAGGCACGTCAACTCACCCAAGACCTATTCTCGGCTATGGGACCAGCGACAGAAAAAGAGCTATTTGAATTCTATACCCAACATTTTAAAAACTGGTTAGCCAACTTTAAGTCGTATAAGAGTAAAACTGATGTCGGGCAGTTCCCGGGCAAGAAAGTGATTGAAAAGTCGATTCTGACTTTGGAACGTCTGCTGGCGAATAGCGACAGCTTCGATTTCTTTAAAGCGGTGGTTGAGAACAAGAATGACTATTTGGATCTGGAAGAAGACTATCGTGACATTCATGAATTCTTCAGCAACCAGATGCCAAGCTGGCAACAACTGCAACAGGCTCTACGTCATTTTGAGAAAAACAAACAGGCGCTGGGCAGTGATGAGGTGGCAAAAAAAGCCCTGTCTGAATTACATCGTATTGCCACCCTTGAATCGCCCTATGGCCTGTTAAATAAAGTCGCTGATTTGGTTCGCACAGTGGAAAGCGTCAATGAGCAATTGCTGACTGAGAAGCGCAATCAAGCGATAGAACACATTGATGACAAGATCAAGCAGTTAGAAGCCGAGATTAAAAACAGTGGCATCGCTAGCGCTGAGCTGAGTAACAAGCTATTACGCCCACTACAACTGCTAAAAACGGATATTGAAGTGGAAACTAGCCTGTCCACCATCTATATGCTGCAAACCCAAACCGCCGTCGAGCGTTTTGATGAAGCCTTGTATGAGTTGGAAAGCGAAGTTCAGGCGGAAATCCAGCGTCAGGCCAAAGCGGCACAACTGGCTCAGAGCAAAGCCGAGAGTGTAACCAACACTGCAACCACCTCCAGCCCAGTTACATCAACACCTGCTGTGAGTCCGGTACAGCCTGCGACAGCCGTAGTGCCACCGAAACCTGTTGTCGAAGTCGATGTCGCCAGCATTTACAGCAAAAGCTCAAGTAGTGTCTATCTGGAAACAGAAGAATCAGTGGATCAGTTTGTAGACGCACTCAAAGCTGAACTGAAAAAAATCGTGAGTGATAAAAAGCGTGTGCGTATCCGCTAACTCGGGTTAGGGATATCGGCATCAGTCATTAATTAAAGGTTTAAAGATGAATACCAGTCATATTAAAAAATACGCACCGCAAGCACGAAATGATTTTATCGCAGCGATGCGCAAGCAGGCCGCCAAATACGGCATCACCGCAGACAGCATTTTACCGGCAGAACAGAAAGGCGACTTGCTGCTGATTGGCGATCAGGTTTTTCCGCTATCAGTCATGAAACCACGTGACAAGCTGATCAAACGCATTCAAACTAGCAGTTTTGAGCAGACGATTGATTATATCGCTTATAGCTGGTTTAACCGTCTTTGTGCGATTCGTTACATGGAGTGCAAAGGCTTACTGGATCATGGTCGCCGTGTACTCAGTAGTGCCGATGGTAGTGCAGGCTTGCCACAGATTTTGGAAGAATGTCTGGATATTGACCTACCGGGTTTAGATGCAAGCCGTGTGGCTGAACTCAAGCTGGATGGCAACAAAGACGAAGAACTCTATCGTGAATTGTTACTGGCCCAGTGTCATGCGTTGAATCAGGTGATGCCACTCCTGTTCGAACAGGTTTCTGATGAATCTGAGCTACTGTTACCGGATAACCTGACCAAAACCGATTCTTTGATTCGTGATCTGGTCAGCAGTATTCCAGAAGAAGACTGGTCGGATGTGCAAATTATTGGCTGGTTGTATCAGTTCTATATTTCTGAAAAGAAAGACCAGGTGATTGGTAAAGTCGTCAAGAGTGAAGACATTCCTGCAGCGACACAACTCTTCACCCCGAATTGGATTGTGAAATATCTGGTGCAAAACAGTGTCGGCCGTTTATGGATGATGGCACAGCCTGATAGTACGCTTGCCAGTGAGTGGGAATACTATATTCAGCCAGCGGAACAAACGGATGAGGTCAATGCCCAGTTAAAACAACTGATTGATGTTCGTATCAGTGAAGATGGCGATACCTTAAACCCTGAAAGCATTACGGTGCTGGATCCGGCTTGTGGTTCGGGGCATATTCTAGTAGAAGCTTATGACTGCTTAAAAGCGATTTATTTAGAACGTGGTTACCGTAGCCGTGATATTCCACGTTTGATTCTGGAAAATAACCTGTACGGCATTGATATTGATACCCGTGCAGCACAGCTCGCCAGTTTTGCATTGTTAATGAAAGCGCGTGAGGATGACCGCCGTTTATTTAGCAATCCACCGAAGCTGAATATTATTGCGTTGCGGGATAGTCAGCCTGAGCGTTTAGATGCATTGAGTCAGGATTTGGTAAGTACTGGTATTGCACAGACAGATTTACAAGAGTTACTAGATCTATTTGAGCATGCTTCGACCTTTGGTTCTTTGATTCAGGTGTCTGAGACATTTGCTAAAAAGCTAGCTAATTTAGAAACTAAGTTAAATAAAGCATCAGAGTCTGGTGATATTTTTGCGCAGCAGTCAGCACAGGAGCTGTTACCTTTAGTACAGCAAGCTAAATTACTCGCTAAACAATATGATGCTGTGATTGCTAACCCACCGTATATGGGAGGCTCCGGTATTAAGCTTTTAAAAAACTTCGCCCAAAAAAAGTTTCCTGACAGTAAATCAGACTTGTTCGCCATGTTTATAGAGCGCGGCTTTGCATGGTGTAAAGACAGTGGCTTTAACAGCATGGTGACCATGCAAAGCTGGATGTTCTTGTCATCTTATGAGGCAATGCGTGAAAAGCTGTTACAAGATCGCACGATTCAAACCATGGCACATTTAGGCGCTCGTGCGTTCCCTGAAATTTCAGGTGAAGTGGTACAAACAACAGCTTTTGTCATGCAAGGAAAGCATTTAGAGGGATTTAAACCCGTATTCTTTCGTCTTGTAAATACGGAACAGGATAAAAAAGAATTTGAATTAAAAGCTAATTTAAATCGATTTGATTCAACTGTTCAAGATGACTTTAAAAGAATTTCTGGTAGTCCAATTGCTTATTGGGTCAGTGATAAAGTGCGAGAAATTTTCGAAACTAATCCTGCTCTAAAGGAAGTAGCTGATGCGCGACAAGGAATGGCTACTGGTGATAACAATCGATTTTTACGCTTTTGGCAAGAAGTGTCTATTAAAAATGTAGGCTTTAATATAGACAATAAAAATGATGCTCATTTATCTTCTAAAAAGTGGTTTCCATATAATAAGGGTGGTGAATTTAGGAAATGGTATGGAAATCAAGAATATTTAGTTAGCTTTGATTCTCGTTCTTACGCTATTTTAAAAACAATGGGGAATCAATGTCCTTCAGAAAAATTTTATTTTAAGCCATCTATTAGTTGGTCAAAAGTTACTTCCTCAAATTTTTCAATGAGATACTTTCCCAGAGGCTTTATTTTTGCTGATGCAGGTATGTCTATTTTTGCTGAGGATTCGGTTATAAAAAATATTATGGGATGCCTAAATTCAAAGGTCTCAAAAACTTTGTTATCAAATCTATCTCCTAGTGTAAATTTTGAAGCAGGTACTATAAGTAAGTTCCCGTTAAATAATAAAGTTACTAGCTCAATTAAAATTGTGGAACAACTAATTATTCAATCAAAGACCGACTGGGACAATTACGAAACCTCATGGGACTTTATTGAAAGCCCAATCACTCGTACGAAACAGTCTAATTTAGAACAAGCCTTTACTACATGGCAACAGCAAAATGCTGACGCCGTGGCTGAAATGAAACGTCTGGAAGAAGAAAACAACAAACTGTTTATTGAGGCGTATGGCTTACAGGATGAACTGACGCCAGAAGTTCCAGATGAACAAATCACTTTAACCCGTGCCGACCGAGAAAAAGACAGCCAGCGTTTAGTCTCTTATGCACTTGGCTGTATGATGGGACGTTATAGCTTGGACGAACCCGGTCTGATCTATGCCCATGCAGGCAATCAAGACTTTGATGCCAGTCGTTATCGAACATTCCCAGCGGATGCTGATGGCATTATTCCACTGACCGAAATGCACTGGTTTGAAGATGATGCTACACATCGTATCCAAGAGTTCTTAACTGCGGTTTGGGGGAAAGACACGCTAGATGCCAATATGCAGTGGCTGTCAGAAAGCTTGGATAAGAAAGCCAACGAAACTGCTGAAGATACGATTCGCCGTTACCTCGCCAGTAAATTCTATAAAGACCATATGCAAACTTATAAAAAGCGTCCAATCTACTGGTTATTCAGCAGTGGTAAGCAAGGCGCTTTCCAGGCGTTGGTATACTTGCACCGCTATAACGAAAGTACTTTGGCTCGTATGCGTACCGAATACGTCATGCCACTCATTTCCAAAATGGCTGCTTATGCTAATTCTCTGGAAACAGCAAAAGAAAGCAGTGACTCTGCGGCTGAAATTAAGCGCATCGAGAAAAAACTGCAGGAACTGCATAAGCAACAGGCTGAACTGAGTAGCTTTGAAGAAAAACTGCGCCATTATGCCGATCAGCGTATTGCACTGGATCTGGATGATGGGGTGAAAGTGAACTACGGCAAGTTTGGGGACTTGCTGGCTGAAGTGAAAGCTGTGACGGGGGAGAAATGATGAATGCTTTTTCTCCGGTACTAGACCTTGATGAGGTCGTTGCATGAATTTAAGTCAACTACAGCAAGGCTTGGAACAAGCCTTTTATACTGAACAGCACCGAATTGTCTTTTGGTATGATGCAGAACAGTCATTTACTGAAGAAATCAAAGCCCTAGAGCTAAATGATGTCCAGATTCTGAATATGGCAGAAGAATCCAGCCTTGCGATTAAGCTTAAACTGGAACTTGAGGATCAGCAGGGCAAATACTTGCTGTATTTCCCTAGCCCTGAGCCTGAAACCGAAAAAGACTGGCTACTGGACATCAAGCTCTATTCTCGCAGCTTCTATGCCGATCGTTTCTCGATTATCTTCAATGAGCTTGGGCTACAACAACAAAGTTTAAGAGAACATCTGGCTAAACGTGAAGAGTTCCTCAAAGCCAAAGCACGTCTGAGCACCTTAAAACGCTATATCCAGCCTGATGCAGATGCACAGGATCTGGATATGGCCATGATTGCAGCTGTGGTCAAGGCCGACAGTGCCGAACTCATGCATATCGTTCTGGCACTGGCAGATGAAATGGTACAGCAGAACCTGGCTCTGGAAGTAAATCCGGAATCCTTTGCTGAACTGGAAAAATTCCAACTCGTACCAGCTTTAGTTACAGCATTACAGGCGGAAATTGGTTATCCAGCATCGGTTGAAGAATTGAATGGGGAAGTACCATTCAAGCTCGGTACGTTCTTTATCCGTTTGATGACTACAGGTTTCTGTGAAAGCTTGGGCGATATACCGCTATGGGCTCAAGAACTGGTGATGTCATCAGTCAGCTCCCGTGCGACGGCTAGAGCCTTTTTGTCGCGCTGGAGAGACAGTTCTAAATACTACCCAACCTTCGATACGCTTTCCCAGACCGTGGCCAATGCACTGCGGATCCAAGAGAAGGTCGGGGCCTTTGATCTGGAGCAGCTGCTCGATGTCATGACCTTTGAAGTGATTGAACAAAAGATCATTGTCGATCTGGCCAGTCATATCCCTGCAGCAACCAAAGCTGAACTGGAACATTTCAGAACGATTATTTCTACCCGTCTGGATGGCTATTGGGCTTCCAAACATAAGGACGATGCAACCCGCCGTAAATACCGTACCGTCTATACAGCGTTGCAGGCAGCGATTGAGCTGTTCAGCCTGCGACTGCTGTTTGATGCCGGTTTCTATTTCGACTCTAGCGAAGCCTTGTATAAAGCCTACGAGCAAGAGTTGTATCGCTTTGATATGGCCTATCGCCACTACAGTGCTGCTTCTCAACGCGCTCATGTCGATATCCTGAAAAAACTTGATGAAGAAGTGGAAAATTGCTATGCCTACTGGTTTATTGACCACTTGGCACGTAACTGGGGAGAGCGGGTTGAAGCTGAGCAACGCTTGAATGTCTGGAAAGTGGCAGATATCCCAAATCAGCAGAACTTTTACGATACTCACGTTAGACCCTTACTCAGTTCCGCAACGAAACGCCGTATTGTGGTAATTATCAGTGATGCTTTCCGTTATGAAGCTGCGGTAGAGCTGCGTGATCGTATCAATGAAAAGCGTTATTCTGAAGCGACCTTGTCTTCACAGCTGGGCGTTGTGCCAAGTTACACCACGCTTGGCATGGCCTCGTTGTTGCCGCATCAGACTTTGGAGTACAAAGAGACCGCAGGGGATGATGTTTTAGTAGATGGACAGTCTAGCAAAGGGACTGCAGCACGATCCAAAATTCTGGCTGCCTATAATGGATTGGCGGTTACCGCTGAAACGGTAAAAGGCTGGTCGCGTGATGAAGGCCGTGAAGCACTGAAAGATCATGATTTGATTTATGTTTATCACAACGTGATTGATGCTCGTGGAGACAGTGCCTCGACAGAATCAGAAACCTTTATGGCGGTGGAACATGCCATTGAAGAGCTGACTGAACTAAGCCGCAAAATTTTAATGCACTTTAATATTTCCACCCTATTGATTACAGCCGACCATGGCTTCCTGTTCCAGCAAAGTAAACTAGAATCTGCGGATCGTTCAAGCTTGACTGAAAAACCGACCAATGCATTGAAAAGCAAAAAACGCTATGTGATTGGGCATGGTTTACCAGAGAGCAAGGAAGCATGGAAAGGCTCAACCCAAGCTACGGCAGGTACACTATCTGCGACTGATTTCTGGATTCCAAAAGGGGCGAACCGTTTCCATTTTGTGGGAGGCTCACGTTTCGTACATGGCGGAATCATGCCTCAGGAAATCGTAGTGCCTGTACTGACAGTAAAACAGCTGCGTGGTGAAAAGGCTGGACAGCGGACCAAGCGTAAAGTTGAGGTCATTTCTACCAAATCCACGCTGAAGATGGTCAATAACATCCAGAAGTTTGATTTGATGCAAACCGAAGCTGTCAGTGAGCTGGTCATGCCAGTGACTTTATCCATTGCCATTTATGATGGGGATCTTAAAGTTTCCAGTGAAGAAACCTTGACTTTTGATAGCAGTACCGACTCTGTTGCCGATCGGGTCAAACAGGTCAGACTGTCATTATCCGGTACTGATTTTGACCGTAAGAAGGATTACTTCCTAGTGCTGAAGGACAAAGACCTGAATATCGAAATGCAACGCTATAAGGTCACCATTGATCTGGCATTTACCGATGACTTCTCCTGATAACGAATTAACGATAGAGCGTAGCCTACATGGAATCTGCTAACGATAAAGAACTGGATCAGCTGCTGAATGAACACTTTGCTGGGCGGGTGGTACGTAAGGATCTGACTAAACTGATCAAAGAAGGGGCAAATGTCCCTGTCTATGTACTCGAATACCTGCTGGGGATGTACTGTGCCTCGGATGATCCAGAGATCATTGAACAGGGACTACGTAACGTAAAGACCGTACTGGCTGAGAACTACGTCCGACCGGATGAAGCCGAGAAGGTGAAATCCCTGGTCCGTGAACGGGGCAGTTATAAGGTCATTGATCGGGTGACTGTAAAACTGAATGAGCGTAAAGACAAATACGAAGCATCATTTAGTAATCTGGGTATCAAAGATGCCGAAATCTCGGCAGGCATCGTCAAAGAGTATGAAAAATTACTTGTTGGTGGTATCTGGGTCATTGCTACGCTCAGTTATTATTTTGAAGAAGGACAAACCAATTCTCCATTTGGGGTGAGTTTACTCAAGCCGATTCAAATGCCGAATATGAATATGGATGAACTTTTCAGTGGCAGAGCAGCATTAAGCACTGATCAGTGGCGCGAGAGTTTAATCCGTTCGATCGGCATGGAACCGGCTTCGTTAAAAGAGGACGTGCAATGGCACCTATTAGCGCGTATGGTTCCGTTCGTTGAAAATAACTATAACGTTTGTGAACTGGGACCACGCGGTACCGGGAAAAGCCATATTTACAAAGAGTGTTCACCGAATAGTATTTTAGTCTCCGGTGGACAAACGACTGTCGCCAACCTGTTCTATAACATGAGTAGCCGCCGTATTGGTCTGGTGGGGTTGTGGGATGTGGTGGCCTTTGATGAAGTTGCCGGTATTTCCTTTAAGGACAAAGATGGCGTACAGATCATGAAAGACTACATGGCCTCAGGATCTTTTGCCCGTGGCCGTGAACAGATGGAAGCCTCAGCTTCGATGGTTTTTGTGGGTAATATTAACCAAAGTGTTGAATCCTTGGTGAAGACTAGCCACTTATTGGCTCCTTTTCCTGAAGCAATGATCGATTCAGCATTCTTTGATCGCTTTCATGCCTATATCCCGGGTTGGGAAATTCCAAAAATGCGTCCGGAATTCTTTACTAACCGTTATGGTCTAATCGTTGATTATCTGGCTGAATTCTTCCGGGAAATGCGTAAGCGTAGTTTTGCGGATGCCATTGAGAAGTACTTCAAGCTAGGGAATAACCTGAATCAGCGCGATGTGATTGCCGTTCGCAAGACGGTTTCTGGATTGATGAAGCTGCTCTACCCACATGGTCAATTTAACAAAGAAGATGTACGGCAATGCCTGGAATATGCACTGCAGGTGCGCCGTCGGGTCAAAGAACAGCTGAAGAAAATTGGTGGTATGGAATTCTATGATGTTCATTTCAGCTACATTGATAATGAGACGCTCGAAGAACATTTTGTATCAGTCAAAGAGCAGGGTGGTGGCGGACTGATTCCCGAAGGTCCAGCCAAGCCAGGTTTCTTATATACCATCGGGCTCAGTAATAAAGGCATGCCGGGGTTATACCGGTTAGAACTTCAAGTGACCAAAGGTTCAGGAAAATTGGCGACATCAGGCTTATGGAATTCAAGCAGTGCCAAGGAGCAGGTCAAGATCGCATTTGACTACTTCAAGGCCAATGCATCCAGAATATCGGGTGGCAGTAAGGTGTTGGAACATGACTTCCACTTACATGTGGTTGAATTACAGAATACCGGACCGCTCAGCCATCTTGCCTTACCAAGTTTAGTGGCTTTCGCTTCTGGCCTGTTAGGACGATCGGTACAGAGTCAGATGGTGGTACTGGGTGATATGAGCTTGGGTGGCTCTGTGACTCCGGTGGAAAGTATTGCCGAATGTCTGCAAGTTGCTTTTGATGCTGGTGCCAAGAAGGTTGCTTTGCCAATGAGTAGTGCGGCAGATATCCCAACGATTCCTGTGGAACTGTTTACCAAGTTCCAGACCAGCTTTTATGCAGATCCGGTGGATGCTGTGTTTAAGGGGCTAGGGGTGGATTAATTTCATATCTGTCTGGAAGAGTTACAGTAGATTGTTTTAAATTCAGTTTCTCAAGTTAAACACCATGTTGTAAAAGCATAATACTGCCTCTTTTAAAGAGCTAGTATTTTAGGGGGGGATTACCCTGTAGAATCATTTTTACCATCACTTTCCGAAGTACAAATTGCTTCCAAATAAAACTGATTTCCGTCTGGGCATGTGACCAAGAAATCTGGGCGTTTAGCTGAATCATTTGCTAATTCCGGGTGAGGAGACAGTGTAAAATTTTGATTTATTAAATATTGATGTAGCAGAAGTTCAAAAGTAGTTGAAGTAAATTGTCTCGGATCGCCTGATTTTAAACGAGCTATTATTTCGGGTTGCTCGATTACAGGATAATTATTCAAACATTGCTCTAAAAGTGATCGCATGTGCTGGGCTTTTGGCCAAGCACAACGATCTAAGAAATCAAATTCTGACTCATTTGCCTGAATAATATCGTGATTTGTACGAATAAAATTTTGGAATAACATACTAATCTGATAACCATTCGGCATATGCATTCACATCGATCATTGGCACAGTACCGCTAAACTGCAACATTGAAATAAGCTGGAATAGAAACGCAGTTGCTGGTTTTCTTTCTGATACAAATGTATAAGCTTTACTAGTAGAATCCCAAATAAAGTGTCCGTGTGCTGCTACACATCCGATATCTATATGATCTATCTCTGTGCTTCCATCCCCTAAAGCGTTCCTTAATGGTTCACCATCACATGGTGACCAATCACTTTCTAGCGTTAGAATTCCACCTAAGATAGGAATTAATGGTTTTGCTGGATAAGTTCCCTTAGCATAAGGTATTGGTAAGCTGGTGCGATGCAACGCTCTTACTGAAGCTATTTTTTGTCGAGCATATGCAACATGTGAAGCATTAATTGTTTGTTTTGCTTCGAAAACAGCATAAACACTTTCAGCTGGGATGATTGTTTGTCCTTCATATTTGAAAATGAAAGGAGAATACTGTCTATCATAAACTACGATATCAATTTGCTCACTGAAAATGCCATTACTATCTACAATGAAAGCTTTATCCGCAGAGTAGCGTTGCGGAAGATAAGTATTAAGCATCTCAAGCCATACTGACTCACTAGCATCACCTTTTGTTCCAGGATGGGAAAATGATTGTCGTGCAATTTCAAGGCGAAGTTGGATATCTTTATGGAAATTACTAAATAATGTTGATAACGACCACTCACTCATATTTTTCTCTCTTCAAATGGTGGCGTTGGATTCATTTGATTAGTGATTTCCAATGCTCGTTCAAACTTAACGCTATGCGCTGGATAGGCATCAAGAACAATTGTTGGGAGAAGTCGCTGAGTTAAATCGGAAAAAGTAAAACCACAACTATCTGCTTTCTCGCCTGTTGCGGCCACAAAGTGATTAATTTCATCATCATTAAAACCTAGAGCCTGAAGAGATTTACTGAGAACAGCATAACGTTGTATTTCATTAGGTCGTTCAAAAGTTAGAATATCTGCTGCTCTGCGTTTAACCGCGGGATCAAGTGCTCCAATCCGATTTGTACACATAATAACGGCAGCTGGCAATTGACCATTAGCAATTCGATCAATACCCCGTATAAATGCGTTAACTCCTGCACGGTCTTCATGATGCATTTGAGCTGATTCTCGAGATTGGGCAAGAGCATCTGCTTCATCTACTAAAAGAATGACAGCTCCACGTGCTGTACCGTCTGCATTTTTAAGTCTAGTGGCGGCTTCTACTGTATAGTCAAATGCGGCTGATAAAAGTTGAGTCATTTCTCCAACACGACCTTGTCCTCTACTTGATAAACTAAGAGGATACAAGGTGATATCAATATTGTCCTGTCGTGCAACAGCATCACCGATAGTTTCCGCGAGTTCTGTTTTTCCTGAACCAACATCTCCTGCTAATACCACAAGTGGTGGACGACGAAGTACATACTTCAATAAATCTTCAGCATCAGGATGGAATTGTTGTGCCCAAGTTCTTAAACCTGAAGGGTTAACTAGAAGGCTAAGTATCTTAGTAAGACGAGCTTTTTGATCATCAAGCCCAACCAGTTTTGCTAATCTTTCTTGAGGCTCGAAATCTGGGAAATTAAGTCTTTTCTCGAAAAGTTGATCAAGTGATGGTGTATTATGTGAAGTCATTTATTGCTCCTTACGCTTGCTCTACTCAATGCTTTCCCTCCAGCTGAGTAATTTTTATCAGTTTCCAAATATCCGTTTACTGTTGGTTCTTGAGCACCAGTACGCTGATATGGCATCCGTGCTTCAAAAGCATCTTTTTGGGCTTGGTTGAGGGCATTCCATGTAGATGAATAAGTATGGTAATTATAGAATGATGCTCCTGAAGTATCGGCCCCTGGCCTTACGCGACCAGGGTCATCATCAGTAGCTCCCGTTCCAGAAAGATCAAGTGCCGTGTATCTCAGCGTGGGTTCAATCCATTGATCGTTGCGTTTAAATCCCAAAGTGAGAGTACCAAAATAGCCGGCCTTTAGAAGCTCAATCACTTCTGTTTCAATATTTGCAATATGATCGTCTGTAGGTCGCTCATAAAATCGTTGCATACGCTTCAAGTCTGCCGCAACCTTTGCTGCCATATGACGTGCATGAGTAACAGTAAAAGTCGTTGACTCGGTGCTAGTAAAGCTAGACATATTTCATTTACCCCTGGAATGATGCACCAAAAACTTTTTGCCAGTAGTACACAGTCTCTTGCTTGGTCGGTGCGGATAAAGCTGCGTCAATAGCATCACCTGCATCAAGTGCAGCCTCGTAAATTGCGCTAGCATTGGAGTCTGTATACAACTGACTGACATTGTTAGAAGCGTTCACAGGATCAATGATTTGAACACGAGTATTAAAGTTTTCAACCGTAGATGCTGGATAATAATCAGTAAATAAAACCTTTTCTTTGAGGTCAGTCTTTGCAAGATAGGTGAAAAAATGCTGAAGAGCTTCAGGATAGTCGGCTAATGACAAGCCTCGATCACACAAGTGTGCGAGTATCAACTCTATCATGAATGATTTAAATCTGAACCCTTCATTAGCAGCTTTCATTCGGGCTGCCCAAAATTTTATTAATCGAACTACTTGAGAAAAATGTTCAGGCTGAGCTTGTTTACGTTTCCTTATAAATTCAAGATGATAAGGAATATTCGTCATCAGAAATGAACCGTTGTCTTGGCTTACTAAATTCCCATACCAATTCGGATTTCCATCATACAATATTGGTACTACATCAACATCCAATCCAGAACCACGAAAAGAAACCGTTACACAGAAAGTTTTTGGCTGAACCTGATCTGGAGAAAAGTTTGGGAATGCTTTACGCAACCGCTCTGCAAGATACTCCATGAGTGTATTTACATCACGTGGTGCATCAGCCCCACTGATATAACATGCCACATCAATGTCGTTAAGAGAGCGTAGTGCCGTACCTTTAGCTAGACTTCCAGCCAACATCATTTTTTTGAGAGTGAAATCTGGATGTTCACTTAAATAATTCTCAAGTCTATCGCGCAGACGTTTTGCTTGTGCTCGAAATTCATTTGCTTTTTCTTTTGGTAGATTGACCCTTTCTTGAGCAAAACGGGCAATATCTTGATGACTTACGTGTTCTCGGGTCATGGGTATTTTCCATAAGTTACATATCAAAATCGACATGATATAAAACTATTTTTTTAATTTATGTTGAAAAACTAATCAACTGTTTTATGACGAATTAGATTGAATAATGAGCTTTCAGCTTTAAGGCTTTTTTTAGGACGGTTAAAAGCTACTAGGTAATTATATAAATGGAGTCTGGGTGAGTTAGCTTGCCGCCAAGTTCTATCGACTATTTTTAGTCGCTGGCTCACGTAAATCGTCATTTGATACACTTCGATGCCTTGCGAATGTATTAATAGTAACTGCAGTGAACCGTACCGGGTTTGTCGGAGACTTTTTATTTAAGTTAAGCCACCTGACCTAACGGGTTAATCTTATCATAGTACATTGCTTCAAACTCAAAAGGCGACACATAACCCAGTGCACTGTGTACACGCTTTTTATTGAACCAATCTACCCAGTTTAGTGTCGCAAGTTGTACATCTGCTAAACCTTGCCAATCTGCTTTTAAATATTCAATCACCTCTGTTTTGTATAAGCCATTCACCGTTTCAGCCAAAGCATTATCGTATGAATCACCAGTTGTACCGACTGATGCTCGTAAATTTGCTGCTTCTAAACGATTGGTATAGCGAATCGAAAGATATTGCACACCCCTGTCGGAATGATGAATCACATTCTTTGGCATGCCTCGATCGTGCAATGCTTGCTCCAATGCATCGAGCACCATATCTGTATTCATCCGTGTAGATACTTTCCATCCAACAATTGCTCGTGAGAACACATCAATAACAAATGCGGTATATACCCAGCCTGAATGAGTTTGAATATAGGTAAAGTCACCCACCCATAGTTGGTTTGGATGATCAGCATTAAAATTACGTTTCACTAAATCATCTGCCCGTTTTTGGTCATCTCGGTTACGGGTGGTTTGTTTATTCTTACCACGCCAAACACCTTGTATACCTAGCTTTTGCATCAATCGAGCAACTGTACAACGTGCAATAACATAACCCTCACGTTTCAATTTTTGCCAAACTTTACGTACACCATATCGACCTTAACTTTCTTTCCAAATACGTTTCATTTGCTCTGCATGATTATAAAGACTAAAAAATAGGTTCTTTGCACTTTAGCGTGAAGATTGTTACGATATGGACTCATCCATGAGATAACCCGCACATGAGCGCTACCAAGAAAGCAGACAAGTAAGCCGCAGCAACCTTCGTTTTCGGTTGTTGCGGCGTTCTCAAGAACCTAGTTGCTCTGCAAGAGCGCCGCCAAATTCTTAACTTAAGGAGATGGCTTCGTGCGCTCAAAAGATTTTTCTTGGCGGTATTCTCTTCCCGCCACGCTATTGCTGTTATCACCATTCGATTTGCTGGCGTCACTGGGCATGGATATGTACCTGCCCGTGGTGCCTTTCATGGCGGATGCACTTGGGTCCGGTGCAGGGACGATCCAGCTGACGTTGACGGCATACCTGGTTTTGCTTGGAGCCGGACAGCTTCTCTTCGGCCCACTGTCGGATCGGCTGGGTCGCCGCCCCGTTTTACTTGGTGGCGGGATTGCCTATATTGCGGCTTCATTCGGCCTCACCGTAGTTTCATCGCCAGAACTTTTTCTGAGCTTCCGCGTTCTTCAGGCCTGCGGCGCTTCGGCATGTCTCGTTTCCACTTTCGCGACGGTACGCGACATCTATTCGGGCCGTGAGGAAAGCAACGTCATCTATGGCTTGCTCGGCTCTATGCTTGCGATGGTTCCTGCGATAGGCCCACTGCTAGGAGCGCTGGTCGACGCGTGGCTCGGATGGCGCGCAATCTTCGGCTTGCTAGGGATGGCAATGATAGGCGCTGTTATCGCAGCCTGGCGACTCTGGCCAGAGACTCGGCGGCACCGGACGGCAGACCTACAGTGGTCGCAGCTATTGACTCCTGTGAAACACCTGAACTTCTGGCTGTACACGCTCTGTTACAGCGCGGGGATGGGCAGCTTTTTCGTCTTTTTCTCGACCGCCCCCTGGCTAATGATGGGGAGGCAAGGGTTATCGCAACTTAGCTTCAGCTTGCTATTTGCTACAGTGGCCATCGCTATGATGGCTACAGCGCGAATCATGGGACGACTGATTCCCCGGTGGGGAAGCCTGAAGACCTTACGAGTGGGAATGGGGTGTCTGATGGCGGGAGCGCTGTTGCTCGCTGTTGGCGAGACATTGGCACCGGTCTCGGTGCTTGGCTTCATCGCCCCGATGTGGCTCGTGGGTGTTGGTATCGCCACTGCGGTATCGGTGGCACCCAATGCCGCTCTTCGAGGTTTCGATCATATCGCTGGGACCGCTACAGCAGTCTACTTCTGTTTGGGTGGACTACTGTTAGGGATTATCGGGACACTCATTATTACGCTTTTATCGACTGGTACCACCTGGCCGATCATCGCTTATTGCCTCATCCTCGCAACAGCAGTGCTTTGTCTGTCCTGCATCAATCCCAACAGACGCCATCTCAGCCAAGAAGAACATGATGCCTTGGCGCTACAAGGCACCGATAGCGCGCAATCGGTCCATGATCATGACTAGCGCTGATGTTTGGAGCCTGTTCTGGAAGGGCTTTTCGCCAGCGTCTCATGGGCTTCTAGATGAACAGACTTTGCTGATCCGTCTTACACACGACGAGGAGCATACGCCAATTTGTAGCCGATGCGATTGCCCTTGTTTCCTGGTACATGACATCAATTGGCGCCGAGTTCGCGAGTCACCAATTATGCAGTATCGCGTCGAGTTGGATGTACCTGTGCGGCGGCTGCGTTGTCCACAATGCGGTCCAACCAGAGAGCGGATCGATTGGCTACCACCGCGCTCCCGTATTACGCAATCATTGCGCAACTGGATTGAGAAATTAGTACAGATGCTGCCCGTCAGTCATGTTGCCAATCTTTTGGGCTTGCATTGGCATACAGTCAAGACTATTGACATGGAGCGGCTCAAACGTGATTTGCACGAGCCAGATCGAAGTCGATTGCGCCGCCTGATGATGGACGAATTCGCCTTGCACAAGGGTCATCGCTACGCCACGGTGGTCGCCTGTGCCGACACCCAGCAAGTGGTGTGGATTGGCGAGGGCCGCTCGCGTGAGGCGATCCGGCCGTTCTTCGAGTGGTTAGGCGATGCCCGGAACCAGATCGAGGCAGTGGCCATGGACATGAACTCAGCCTTCGATCTTGAAGTGAAGGCCCAGTGCCCCAACGCGGTGGTGGTCTACGACCTGTTCCATGTGGTGGCTAAGTATGGCCGCGAAGTGATGGATAGAGTGCGAGTTGATCAGGCCAATCAACTGCGAGATGACAAGGTCGCCCGCAAGGTGATCAAAAGCAGCCGTTGGATACTGTTACGCAATGCTGACAACCTTGAGCCCGAGCAGGCGGTCAAGCTGGACGAACTCCTGGCCGCCAATGCGTTCTTGACTACGGTGTACGTGCTCAAGGACCAACTTAAGACGCTATGGTTTGCGGAAAGCGAGACGACGGCCAGAAGCGCCTGGCGGGAATGGGCCGGCATGGCCCTCGGTAGCGGAATTGATGCTTTGGTACGATTTGCCAAGAAGCTGGAGCCATATATGGAGGGTATCGTTTCCAGTGCCCTCCACCGGCTGAACACCAGCGTGCTGGAGGGCATGAACAACCGGATCAAAGTCATTAAGCGGATGGCCTATGGATACCGCGACACGGACTACTTCTTCCTCAAGATCCGTGCTGCATTTCCCGGCAAAGTGCGATGAACTAAAAAATAGAGCCTAATGGCTCTATTTTTTTGATTTCGTGAAATTAATGAAATTTGTAACAATCTCGAAATATGTGCCAAAAATCTCACATCAATTGTCTTTCAGCGCTGTCATTTAGCGAAAGTTCTTGTAGAACACCATTTAATTTTATTTTAGAAATCCAAATTTAAATGACACCTGTCATGTCGTTCAACGGTCGTTATTGGGTTTTGAATCATATAATTTATTATTGATAGTAAAAAAGGCTGCGAATTGCAGCCTTTTCATTTGGTCGTCTATGACAACTTATGTGTCGTTCTTTGCCAACTTATGTGTCACGTGACGGCAAGAGTCACTTATCGTATTTTATAAGCTTTAATGTATCTTTAAAGTATACCCTAAAATTACATTTTAAAAGTTCTTAAAAACATGTACCATTTAAATGTTTTTTAATCATAAGTAACATGTAACTTTGGTATTAAAGATTTATAATTTACGAAATTGTTCATTTTTATCCAATTGGGGCGTAAAAAGTGAAAGGCCAAAAAGTAGGCTATGTGCGAGTGAGTTCGGTCGAGCAAAATACGGGACGTCAACTTGAGGGAATTGAAGTCGACCGGATTTTTGTTGACCGTGCTTCAGGTAAAAATACCGACCGACCGAAATTTCAGGAAATGTTGAATTATGTCCGGGAAGGAGACCGGGTGATAGTACATTCCATGGATCGTTTTGCGCGAAGCTTAAAAGATTTGGTGACTGAAGTGGATAAACTGGTCAAACGAGGGATTGCCATCCAGTTTGTAAAAGAAAATATTACTTTTACGGCCCAATCCACCCCGATGGATAATTTGATGCTGCAACTGATGGGTGCTTTTGCACAGTTTGAACGTGAGATCATTTTAGAGCGGCAAAAGGAAGGAATTAAACTTGCCTCTTCTCAAGGGAAGTACAAAGGCCGGGTACATAAATTGAAACCTGATCAGGCTGAAGCTTTGCGACAAGACTGGAAGGAAGGGAAGTACCCTTCAAAAATGGCATTAGGCCAGGCATTTGGAATTAGTCGCCAAGCGGTATATCGGTATTTAAAAGCCGGGAAATAACTCAATTGAAATTGGCGACTATATTTAGTTTAGCTTATGAAAATCGTGAAACGTTGATTAAATAATAAGTGCAGAAAGCAAAGAGTTACTAATTTTATACAATATAAGTTTTTGATTTATAATTAATTAACTCGATTGCAATCTAGCTTTTTCAGCAACGATTTATCTTTTTTAAAATAGTATTAATTTATTTTTTTGAGAACAAACCTTAACAAAATTACAAGTTTGTAATTTTGTCGTCATTCGGATGTATATATTTACTCATTATTATAAGTAAAGATTTTTTTGGTCCAAGATATGATTAGATTCAATAATATGGGCACTGTTGCAAAGTTAGCGATGAGGCAGCCTTTTGTCTTATTCAAAGGCCTTACATTTCAAAAACTCTGCTTACCAGGCGCATTTCGCCCAGGGGATCACCATAATAAAATGCTGAGGCCTGGCCTTTGCGTAGTGCACGCATCACCTCAATACCTTTGATGGTGGCGTAAGCCGTCTTCATGGATTTAAATCCCAGCGTGGCGTTGATTATCCGTTTCAGTTTGCCATGATCGCATTCAATCACGTTGTTCCGGTACTTAATCTGTCGGTGTTCAACGTCAGACGGGCACCGGCCTTCGCGTTTGAGCAGAGCAAGCGCGCGACCATAGGCGGGCGCTTTATCCGTGTTGATGAATCGTGGGATCTGCCACTTCTTCACGTTGTTGAGGATTTTACCCAGAAACCGGTATGCAGCTTTGCTGTTACGACGGGAGGAGAGATAAAAATCGACAGTGCGGCCCCGGCTGTCGACGGCCCGGTACAGATACGCCCAGCGGCCATTGACCTTCACGTAGGTTTCATCCATGTGCCACGGGCAAAGATCGGAAGGGTTACGCCAGTACCAGCGCAGCCGTTTTTCCATTTCAGGCGCATAACGCTGAACCCAGCGGTAAATCGTGGAGTGATCGACATTCACTCCGCGTTCAGCCAGCATCTCCTGCAGCTCACGGTAACTGATGCCGTATTTGCAGTACCAGCGTACGGCCCACAGAATGATGTCACGCTGAAAATGCCGGCCTTTGAATGGGTTCATGTGCAGCTCCATCAGCAAAAGGGGATGATAAGTTTATCACCACCGACTATTTGCAACAGTGCCAAGCGCGGTGTCCGGAATTTCAGGTTTGTGTCTCTACAAAGACTAACTATCAGAAAAACTCATCGAGCATCAAATGAAACTGCAATTTATTCATATCAGGATTATCAATACCATATTTTTGAAAAAGCCGTTTCTGTAATGAAGGAGAAAACTCACCGAGGCAGTTCCATAGGATGGCAAGATCCTGGTATCGGTCTGCGATTCCGACTCGTCCAACATCAATACAACCTATTAATTTCCCCTCGTCAAAAATAAGGTTATCAAGTGAGAAATCACCATGAGTGACGACTGAATCCGGTGAGAATGGCAAAAGCTTATGCATTTCTTTCCAGACTTGTTCAACAGGCCAGCCATTACGCTCGTCATCAAAATCACTAGCATCAACCAAACCGTTATTCATTCGTGATTGCGCCTGAGCGAGACGAAATACGCGATCGCTGTTAAAAGGACAATTACAAACAGGAATCGAATGCAACCGGCGCAGGAACACTGCCAGCGCATCAACAATATTTTCACCTGAATCAGGATATTCTTCTAATACCTGGAATGCTGTTTTCCCGGGGATCGCAGTGGTGAGTAACCATGCATCATCAGGAGTACGGATAAAATGCTTGATGGTCGGAAGAGGCATAAATGCCGTCAGCCAGTTTAGTCTGACCATCTCATCTGTAACATCATTGGCAACGCTACCTTTGCCATGTTTCAGAAACAACTCTGGCGCATTGGGCTTCCCATACAATCGATAGATTGTCGCACCTGATTGCCCGACATTATCGCGAGCCCATCTATACCCATATAAATCAGCATCCAGGTTGGAATTTAATCGCGGCCTCGAGCAAGACGTTTCCCGTTGAATATGGCTCATAACACCCCTTGTATTACTGTTTATGTAAGCAGACAGTTTTATTGTTCATGATGATATATTTTTATCGGCACTGTTGCAAATAGTCGGTGGTGATAAACTTATCATCCCCTTTTGCTGATGGAGCTGCACATGAACCCATTCAAAGGCCGGCATTTTCAGCGTGACATCATTCTGTGGGCCGTACGCTGGTACTGCAAATACGGCACTGTTGCAAAGTTAGCGATGAGGCAGCCTTTTGTCTTATTCAAAGGCCTTACATTTCAAAAACTCTGCTTACCAGGCGCATTTCGCCCAGGGGATCACCATAATAAAATGCTGAGGCCTGGCCTTTGCGTAGTGCACGCATCACCTCAATACCTTTGATGGTGGCGTAAGCCGTCTTCATGGATTTAAATCCCAGCGTGGCGTTGATTATCCGTTTCAGTTTGCCATGATCGCATTCAATCACGTTGTTCCGGTACTTAATCTGTCGGTGTTCAACGTCAGACGGGCACCGGCCTTCGCGTTTGAGCAGAGCAAGCGCGCGACCATAGGCGGGCGCTTTATCCGTGTTGATGAATCGTGGGATCTGCCACTTCTTCACGTTGTTGAGGATTTTACCCAGAAACCGGTATGCAGCTTTGCTGTTACGACGGGAGGAGAGATAAAAATCGACAGTGCGGCCCCGGCTGTCGACGGCCCGGTACAGATACGCCCAGCGGCCATTGACCTTCACGTAGGTTTCATCCATGTGCCACGGGCAAAGATCGGAAGGGTTACGCCAGTACCAGCGCAGCCGTTTTTCCATTTCAGGCGCATAACGCTGAACCCAGCGGTAAATCGTGGAGTGATCGACATTCACTCCGCGTTCAGCCAGCATCTCCTGCAGCTCACGGTAACTGATGCCGTATTTGCAGTACCAGCGTACGGCCCACAGAATGATGTCACGCTGAAAATGCCGGCCTTTGAATGGGTTCATGTGCAGCTCCATCAGCAAAAGGGGATGATAAGTTTATCACCACCGACTATTTGCAACAGTGCCCGAAAATCTGCTTCTCTGTGAGAGTACGGGTTCGAGTCCCGTCGTCCGCACCACAAAGCCAAACATCCCTGCGATGATCGACCTCTGGGCGTTTGGTCGTGAGCCCGCCACCCTCGCGCTACGCTTTGCGCAGGCGTCGAAGGCGATCAGGTGCGCCCATCGATTCCGTCGAGCACCATCGCTGCGAGTTCATCGCTGGTGTGTGCACCACTATCGAGAACACGGGTTGTGCATGGAAGCCGTTCCCTTGCGGCCAAGCATCGGGCGACATTCGCTAATCGCCACTCTCGAATCTCCGCATTTCGATTCGGGTCAGGATGCATGGTCTGGTTCGCGATCCGGTGACGCAATAGGTCCTCGTTGAGCGTCAGAAAGATGTGCAGCAGCTGATCGTCGATCCGCCTTACCCCGTCGAGTATCTCAGTCAGATAGTCCGGGTGCACGAGCGTCATTGGGATGATGATGTCCTGCGAGTAATTCCTTCGAATCTCCCTGACCGCCGCGATCGTAAGTCCCCTCCACAAGGGGAGATCCTGATAGTCTCCGCTCGCTGGCATGGGGACCGTTTCTTTCACCACGAACCCGATTTCCTCGGGGTCAAAGATCAGCGATTTGGAACGCCGATCGCGCAGCCGCTTAGCGAGCGTCGTCTTTCCGGCGCCGAAAGGTCCGTTGATCCAGATTATCATTGTCGACGGCCTCTAACCTGAAGGCTCGCAAGAGCGCTCGACGGCCTCGTGCGGAGGCACGATCGGAGTGGTTCCGAAATGCTTCTCAAGATAGGTGACGCCGAACGTCACGATGTCCTGCGCGTCGAACAGGTAGCACTGAGCAAAGCCCACGACACCTTCTCGATGGCGACCGAGCTTCACGTAAGCATTTGCTATAGTTTCAACCGCATCCGGCTTTCCTTCGATAGCAAAGCAATCGAGAATGCCGTTTGAATCGTAATCCGATGCCGTTTTCCAGGCGACTTCACCGTCTCTTCCAAGCATCGGCATCTCATACGTCACCCACCGTTTGTTGGGGATATCGGCAACCGCCTCGGCGTAGTGCAATGCGGTAACGGAGTTTAGCGGCGCACCCAACAGCAGGGCCTTCCCGCCAAGGCGAACGAACCGCTCGACGGGCGATCCTTCCCCCAAGGCGTGACCGAGTTCGTGAGGCTCCGTCAGCGTTTCAGCCAGCGGACCAACCGCGACCATCGATGCATCGGGGTGCGCGCTGCGCCGCGCGCCGGGGGCTTGAACCAGAAATTGATTCAGCAGGCCGAACCCACGGTAAGTCCCGGCTGTTGCGGGATCGAACGGCAGCCAGGTACGGCGGGCTTCGTCATCCAGCCGAGCGCCATTCAGAGTCTCCTCGTAGGGTGATCGGTCCCACGACGCGTATCCCATCACAGTGCCAGTCGGCCCAACCGCGGAGCGTAACGCGGCAACGACCGTCTCCGCTCCTCCTTCGACCGGACCAATCGCTTTAAGTGAGGCATGCACCATCAAGAGGTCACCGGTTTGGACTCCGAGTTTTTGAAGCGCCTCCGTTATTGCCTTCCGCGTATGCATCGCGATATCTCCTCTAAACTGCAAAACACTATACCTATCGAGATATCACTCTACTATACCTATCGAGATATAGAGGTGGTCCCACTTGTTTGAACAACTAAAAGCGTATTTATAAGTGATATTCCGCTCTAGTTAAGCCACCTTGTTTTGTTGGGGTAGCTGATCATAGTAAAACTCATTTGGTGTCATTTTGTCTAGACTCGAATGAGGTCGTTTCAAATTATAAAACTCAAAATATGCACTTAATTGCTTTTTCGCATCTGTGACACTGCTATAAGCTTTGAGATACACCTCTTCATATTTAACGCTCCGCCATAATCGTTCAACCATCACATTATCTACCCATCGACCTTTACCATCCATACTGATTTGAATGCCATTTGATTTCAATACATCAATAAATGCATCACTGGTAAACTGGCTGCCTTGGTCTGTATTAAATATTTCAGGTCGACCATATTTTTCAATCGCTTCATTTAAAGCCGAAATACAAAAATCCACCTCCATACTAATCGATACCCTATGCGCAAGTACCTTGCGGCTATGCCAATCAATCACAGCACATAAATAAACAAAGCCTTTTGCCATAGGGATATACGTTATATCCGTAGACCACACGGCACTGTTGCAAATAACCACGAATGGTAAGCTGAAGACTGTTTTAGCTAAAGGTGCAGCATATGAATCCTTTCCATGGTCGGCATTTTCAGGGCGAAATCATTCTTTGGGCTGTGCGCTGGTATTGTAAATATGGCATTAGCTATCGTGAACTGCAGGAAATGCTGGCCGAACGGGGTGTGAATGTTGATCACACGACTATTTACCGTTGGGTTCAACGTTATGCTCCTGAAATAGAAAAACGTTTACGCTGGTATTGGCGTAATCCTACAGATCTGAGCTCGTGGCATATTGATGAAACCTATGTAAAAGTGAATGGACGATGGTCTTATCTGTATCGTGCAGTCGATCAACGTGGCGATACCATTGATTTTTATCTTTCTTCTAGACGTAATACCAAATCAGCATATTGTTTTCTTGGAAAAATTTTAAATAATGTGAAGAAGTGGCAAATTCCACAAGTGATCAACACGGATAAAGCACCCACATATGGACGTGCTTTATCACGGTTAAAACGGGAAGGTAAATGTCCACCAGACCTTGAGCACAGGCAGATTAAGTATAAAAATAACGTGATTGAATGTGATCATGGCAAGCTAAAGCGGATCATCAGGGCCACATTAGGATTCAAATCTATGAAGACGGCTTATGCCACAATTAAAGGTATTGAAGTCATGCGTGCACTACGTAAAGGACAAGCATCGTCATTTTATTATGGTCAGCCTCAGGGTGAAGTGTGTCTAATCAACAGGGTTTTCGGTCTCTAAGTACTTTTTAAAGGGAACATCATCGACTCAAATCTCTATTTGCAACAGTGCCAAGGGGACAGGGTGATTGTACATTCAATGGATCGTTTTGCGCGAAGCCTAAAAGATTTGGTCACTGAAGTAGATAAACTGGTCAAACGAGGGATCGCCATCCAGTTTGTAAAAGAAAATATTACTTTTACAGCCGAATCCACCCCGATGGATAATTTGATGCTTCAAATGATGGGTGCTTTTGCACAGTTCGAACGTGAGATCATTTTAGAGCGGCAAAAGGAAGGAATAAAACTGGCCTCTGCTCAGGGGAAGTACAAAGGTCGGGTGCATAAACTAAAGCCTGACCAAGCTGAAGCTTTACGACAAGCATGGAAGGAGGGGAAGTATCCATCGAAAATGGCATTAGGGAAAGCTTTTGGGATTAGTCGTCAGGCGGTATACCGATATTTACAAGTTAGTGAATAGCTTATTGGGATTAGCAACTAAATTTAGTTTAACTTATAAAAATCATGAAACACTGTTCGAATTTTAAGCGTGGAACATGAATAATCAATAAAAAGCCGCTCTGGTGCCCTATATTTCAGAACGGCTTGCTTTAATATAATGATATTTAAAGAGAAATATCAAGCATTACGTATAAGGTGTATTATGTTAATTTTAGATAAACTATAGAATCCATTAGTTTTTAAACCAATAAATTAAATATTTTATGGAACTCCAGAATATTTATTCAGGCGATACTTAAGCAATAAGGGTAGGGTGATTACATAAAGTATTGCAGCTAATGCCCATACCATTCCAGGAGCTGATGCCTGAGTCATAAAATAGAGGCTAGTAACTAATACAGGACCAATTATAGCCCCCAGACTATTAAAACTGCTTAATAGCCCTTGTAATTCACCTTGTCTTTCATCACTAATACCTCTGGACATCATTGCTTGCAAAGCAGGAACGGCTACTCCACCAAGGGCAAACAATGGTAACAACGCAAAAGGCACCCATTCTTCAACAGCAATAGATAAAAGAAGTAAACCAATTGCATCGCAAGCTATTCCACATAACAACGTATTTTTCTCTCCAAACCTCTTTACCATAGGGGCGATAGCAAAAGCCTGTGCAATAGAATGGCATATTCCATAACTAGCAAGGGAAACACCTGCAATAAATATACTCCAGCCATAACGATCCTGCCCATAGATAACCCATAAAGTTGCGGGGACTTGTGAAACCAATGTGATAATTAAAAAGATACCAAGCAATGGAGCCATATTAGGTTGAGTGATCAAATAGGATAATTTCTTTAATATTGATTGCTCCTGAACCTTCTCAGTCATTTTATTGCTGTGTTTTGATTCTTTTAATAAGACTGCTGTCATTATTAAATTAATCCCATTCATAAAAGCAGCAGCAAAGAACGGTGCATGTAAGTTCCATTCACCCAAAACTCCACCTATTACCGGACCCGCTATAAACCCAATACCAAAGACAGCTCCAAGGAGACCAAACCTTTTTGCACGCTCATGGGCTGGAGTAATATCTGAAACATAAGCTGTTGCAACAGCCATGTTGGCACCTGTAATTCCCGCAAAAATACGACCAATATATAGCCACAATAGAGAAGGAGCAGCAGCCATTAGGAGATAATCAGCCGTTGCACCAGCAATTGAAATAATTAATACAGGTCGACGTCCAAATCGGTCACTCAACGCTCCAAGGATAGGTGTAAAAATGAACTGCATCAGAGCATACACAGCTAATAAAGCACCATAGTGAACACCGCCTGCTTCAGCTCCAGCCAATGACCGTAATAATTCAGGCAAGATCGGCATAATTAAACCAATCCCAACAGCATCCAGAAATATAGTGATTAAAATCACGCTCAATGATTTCTTCACAAATGCCTTCTCTAGCAATGATAGAATTAATATTCTCTCACACACTCCCTATCAGTGATAGATTTATGAGTAAAAAAGATATTGCACCTCAACGTCTGACACGTGAAATAGTCCTGCGTACCGCATTGGATATGTTGAATGAAGAAGGCATAGATTCAATAACCACACGCAAGCTAGCTCAACGATTGGGTATTAAATCTCCAACTCTATATTGGCATTTCAAGAATAAATCCTTGTTAATGGAAGCAATGGCGGAAACCATTATAAATGAACACCATTTAGTTTCTTTACCCATCGATGGGATGACATGGCAAGATTGGTTGCTCGCTAATTCTGTAAGCTTTCGTCGAGCACTACTAGCTTACCGTGATGGTGCTCGTCTACATGCAAGAACTAGCCCCAGTCAAGGACATTTCAACACGATTGAGGCCCAAGTTGCGCTGTTATCTCATGCTGGGTTTTCTCCTGTTGAAGCAGTTGCATTACTTATGACATTAGGAAGGTTTATTGTTGGGTGGGTCCTTGAGGAGCAGCAAGAAGAAATAAGATCAGACCCACCATTCGAAGCCGATCCAACTATATATCCACTCATGCTCCAAGGAGTGAATACCTTACAAAATATGAATGCGGATGACATTTTTGAAAATGGGATTCGTATGGTGATTATCGGTGCTGAAAGACAACTTGATATTAAAATGCAAACTTAACTCTATACTGCTTTAAGCAACTGTTCTATTTAGTAATAAAGCTTTTATCCTTAATTATTTAACATAATAGAGCTTATACGAAACGCAATTTAAAATATTATTGTTTTTCATATAGTTATAAAATTTTGACTGACTTCAAAAACAGTAAAAAGCCGACTTAGAAACAAGTCGGCTTTTTTATGAGCAGGTTTGATACCTTTTGCCAAGAACATAGGTTATTAAATAATCAATTGATAAAATATATTCTTATTATTTCATTTACTCATAAAATATATTCATTATAATGTTGTGTATTCGATCGAATACAATAAAGAGGAACTTTCATGACCGAGATTAAACGTCTCCCTGAATTTGATGAATGGCTAGATAGCATTAAAGACAGTATGACCCGTCTTAAACTGAATCGAAGATTAGATAAGGTTCAGCGTGGTAATTGGGGCGATGTAAAGCATCTTCAAGAAGGTGTTTGGGAAATGCGAGAGTTCTTCGGACCAGGTTGGCGCATGTATTACATCAAACATGGTGATGTAATCATTGTGATGCTTGGAGGTGGTGATAAATCTACACAGCAAAAGGATATAGAACGAGCTGTTGATTTATCAAAATCTTTAGAGGATTGAAAAATGGTTAAAATAGCTGATCTACCTAGCTTTGACATGGCAGAAGCACTTAAGAGTGAAGAAGATATTGTAATGTATCTTAATATGGTTCTTGAAGAGAATGACCCTGCTGAACTAGCTCATGCACTTGGTGTAATTGCTAAAGCTCGTGGTATGACTCAAATCGCTAAAGAAGCAGGAATTGGACGTGAAGCACTTTACAAAGCACTCCGTCAAGATTCAGCACCTCGTTTTGATACGATTAATCGTGTAGTAAATGCTTTAGGTCTAAAACTAACTGTGCAGAATGCATAACTATTAATAAAATTTTGTCTAAGTTCCATCTTATTTAACATAAAATCTCTTATGCGAAATTTCATAAAAATGGGAGTCTTTAGCTCCCATTTTTATTGTTAAACATTGAATCCTATATGTTTTCCTGTTGGAAGCTCTACATCAATACGGAGCTTCCCGCCCATTGCCTCAACATACTTTTTCATGGTTGAAATCTTAAGATCATTGCCACGATTTTCTATTGCTGAAAGCGATGGCTGTTTTATTCCCAAAGTTTCAGCAAGTTCCTTTTGAGAGATTTCAAGTTCTTCACGAATAAGATGAAGCTGATTTTCTAGCAGTAATTCATCTGCCATTTTTTGAATACGGGCTTGGCTCTCTGGAGAGCGGCTAGCTAACAATTCTTGCAGAGTCTTAGCCATTAGATTTATCTCCTAGGGTGGTGAGATGAAGTTGGTATTGTTCATCTGCAATATCCAGCATGTCTTTATAAAAACGCTTTTTACTGCCTTTATCAGCAATACATAGAACAATAGCCTGTCGTAAAGGATCAAATGCGAAGAAAGCTCTCAGTGGTTTACCTCGATGTTGAACACGAAGCTCTTTCATGTTGGTAAATTTAGAGTCATAGACAGTATCTACTAAAGGGCGGCCTAAACTTGGTCCTTGCTGCTGTAGAACAACTAGGGCAGCCAGAACCTTCTCTTGTGTTGATTCGTCTTGCTGTTCAAGCCATTCATTAAATAGATCTGTCGTAATGACTATCCACATACCACAACCAAAATATAGATTATAGTCTATATTTTAGGAGCATTATGCTTGTTTTGCAAATGAGAAATGATAGGCAATAAAAAACCCCAGCATCCTGCCGGGGTTTTTCATATTGGGGTCGTTTGCGGGAAGGGGCGGAATCCTACGCTAAGGCTTTGGCCAGCGATATTCTCCGGTGAGATTGATGTGTTCCCAGGGGATAGGAGAAGTCGCTTGATATCTAGTATGACGTCTGTCGCACCTGCTTGATCGCGGCCGCGATAGCTAGATCGCGTTGCTCCTCTTCTCCATCCGCGTTCCAAGCTGCGGAAAGGCACCCATAAGCGTACGCCTGGTCGAGCAGGCGACGCGGATCGACGTCCAGCGCACGAGAGAATGCGTCCGCCATCTGTGCAATGCGTCTAGGATCGAGACAAAGGTCGTCTCTGTCAGCCGGATCGTAGAACATATTGGCGGCGCCAAAGCCCACTTCACCGACCAGACCGACGGGATCTATCACCAGCCAGCCGCGACTGGAGAACATGATGTTTTCATGATGCAGATCGCCATGTAGCCCACGCAGTTCCGAGGCATTGCTCATCATTTGATCGGCTATAATCGCCGCGTGGACGTAGTCAGTTTGACAACCTGCGTTTTGATCATCGCGCGCCCGCTGAAACAAAGCTGCAAAGCGATCCCGGATCGGGAGAAGGGCAGAAGGCAGGGGTTCCTCAGATGCGGCATACAGCTTCGCCATTAGTTCCGCTGCAATTTCGGTCGCCTGGTAGTCGCCGTGCTCGGCAACGATGTGAGAGAGCATTCGCTCCCCGGCATATTCGAGCAACATCAGATTGTTCTCACGACCGAGCAACCGGACTGCTCCCCTCCCATTGCGCCATACCAGATAGTCGGCCCCGCGCAGTTCATCAGCAATGTCTTCTATAGGTTTCAATCCCTTGACGATTGCAGGAGTCCCGTCTGGCAATGAAACTTTCCAAACGAGGCTGGAAAAGGTGTCCGCAATGAGAACAGGTTGCGAAACGTGCCAATGAGCAGGAAAAACAGGCGGCATGAACATCAACCCCAAGTCAGAGGGTCCAATCGCAGATAGAAGGCAAGGCGTTCGCGGTCGGGGGCTTCGATCCCCAATACATTGAATAGGACAGCGAA
>NZ_JAKQZD010000004.1:0-9815 GCF_022343575.1 Acinetobacter sp. AG3
CTAGCATCAAATAACTGCGTACCGCTGAATATAAAGCGAAAGCCCATTGAGTTTCAATACTCAATGGGCTTTTTCTTTAAATTAGGTAGTTATTTACCAAATATCTAAAAAAATTGGTTCAATTTCTGCACTTAGCGAAGTATCTCACCCACCAATCGACTAAATAAACTTTTCTTCACTGGCTTTTCAATTTGATGACCTAACGGTGCTGTGACAGTGGTTTTTTCGTCATGTTCTACCTGTAATGATTTTTCTTCTTGAACATGATCGCTACTTGTTCTATCTGTTTCTTGATTTAACTTCTTTTTATCTTCTATCTGCAATTTGTATTCATTGAAATCTTTTCTAATATCAATTATTTGTTGCTTTAAAAAAGCTTTATCTTCTTCTGATTTCTTTAGTTGTTCTTCTAGAATTTCAATTAATTTTATATCTGTATCAGGAACAACATGTCGAACATTTTTGGGAACAGGCTTTTTCTTGATGTTATCAAAAAGACGAATCATATCCTGTATCTGTACAACTTGTATTCCATCCTCATTTAAAGCCGTGGTCAGTTCGCCACGCTTAATTGCTCGATAAATACGAGGTCTGGTCACGTTAAACTGTTTTGACGCTTCGACAATGGTCAGTAAAGACATACTTCTTATTCCAATTTTTTTTAGCAAAATGATATCGTTTGTGCCCTTTGCACCTATCCTGCCCTAGACATAATAGCCTTAAATCCACAGTCCATTACTACAGCATCCTTTGAGTAAATCATAAAAATGGTAGTATTTCGGCACTTTGTGCCTATCCTGCCCTAGAAATCACAGCCTTAAAAACCATTCCCATGTGTTAAAGTGTATTAAAATGTGTTAAAAATCTGACGATGTATTAAAATGTGTTAAAACGTTTGAATATGTGTTAAATCACAAAAATAGGCAGTTTATGGGCATCAAAAATAAAATTACGGGCGTGATGATTGATCTGATCGTTGAACGTAAACAAGACCGAACATTCAATTACACCTATCAGGATATTCAAAAGGAACTGCTGGAAAAATTCGATAAAGTGGTGTCGATTAACTCTATTCGTCTACGTTATCTGAAAGCGATTCAACAACCATCTGTGAATCCTGTTGTTCACGCTATTCAACCTAAAATAGAACAGCAAGAAACTATCGTTGCTGTGAAGCCAAAACCAGTAATCCACAATGGTTTAAAAGCAAAAGTAGTGAGTGATGCAGATAGACAAGCATTACTAGATGAATTAAAAAACTTTTAAGCGAACAGCCAACCGTTACAACTCATACTGTTGTTTCATCTGATTTTTAAACGCTGGTGCTAAATCAGGAAAACGTTGTGCTAATTGCTCGAAATTGGACAGATAGACCAACTTCCCCTGTTCACTGATGGCAATCCTAGAACCGACCGCCAATGAGCGACAACGCTCCTCAAACTGACCTTTAATTACATCAGGATGCGTTACATCAAATTCGGCTAAATTCTGCATGGTGACGCTCCTAGAGGCTGTTTTAGGCGATTGGTAGGGATGATGGCCATTATTTCAGTCCAACTGGCTGAAATTGGCTGTCATTCATGCCAATCATTTTGTATATCAGCTTATCAATGGAATTTAAAATTGCGTATAAAATAAGCATATTAGATGAATGATCCACTAAAAAGCCCAGTTTATGCAAACTGGGCTTTTTCATGTATCTCAATTAACTGATATTATTCAATAAAATCAGAGCATTTCGCATAATCGCCATTATGTTAAGTGAACAATAATTTCGTCGAATATTCAGGCTCTCAATTCTGCAAAACTTGCAGAATCTTGTCTAATTTGTAATCCTTGCGGCCAAGGGTGTCTAGCTAAGCTAAGGCAGGTGTTTGTTGTAGTCGGGCCGCTATAACGGATGACGAGTGCCTGTATGTTTAACCTAAATATCTTTAATAGGATCTCTAGCGAAGTATTGACCATCAAAAATGATCTAGAGCTGAATTCTGAGAATCAACTGATAACTAAATATAAGACTTCTACTTCTGAAGATTATAAAAAAGCAATTATTTTGATTTTTAAAGAACGTGGCTATACCAGGTTAGAAATAGGTCAGTTACTTGAAGGCCAACTGTAAAGACTTCCTAAAATTAACATAATACACCTTATACGAAATACGTTATAATTCCACTTAGAAATCAATGCTGTAGTTTCTAGTTTATAGCCCATCTTCCCCAAGGTGGGCTTTTTTTATGATTTTTCACGTTCCACGCCTATTATTTAAGCAATGTTTCACAACTTTGATTAGCTTCATTAAATAATTAAAACCTAGATAATAAGAACCGAGCGAGTGTCTACGAGCGATTGAGCATCATCAAAATTTCACGCTCGCCCTTTCTCTGATTACAAGCTTCCTTTAGATTTTAAACGGTAGATACAGAGCATCCCGAATGGGTGCGAACTTTGAAGCTTTTGCTTTTAAAAAGCCACGAGCGAAGCGAGTGCCATAGTCCTGTTTTTGCTTTTAGACGTTAGTACTGAAATTAATTAAAAACGGCCCCTCGAAGCGAGGAACGAGCTTCAATAGAGTACGAGCTTTAGCGAGTACCTAGGGCAGTTTTATTTTCTGTATTTTCCTTTTTATCTTTTAAAAAGCTTTTAAAGACTTTTCGCCTCTCTGTATGCCTTACTATTCATAGCTTTCAAACTTTATAAAACTACAAACGCCAAGTATAAAACTACAAACGCCAAGTTAAATGTCTTTATAAAACTACAAACGCCAAGTTTTAAAACTACAAACGCCAAGTATAAAACTACTTGAATATATTTGTAGACTATTATATAAAACTACAATGTTTTACAGTGCAGATTAATTATAAATATGGACATAAGAAAACACTACCCTAAAGATTGGGTTGTACTACAAAATAGAGTTGCTGAATGCTTTAGAGGAATGTCTCTTGATGAAAAACGCTTATTCATCATGGCGACCCCCTTGGCTAGAACAACTAAAATTTCTAGTAATGACCGTGTTTTCATTTCATCAAGTGACTTCTCTAAAGAGTGTGGAATTGACTTATCAACGGCTTATACCGCTTTAGAAGTTGCTACAGATCGTTTATTTACTCGATTTTTTGGTTACACAACCACAGAGGGCAACCGAGTAAAAATCAGATGGGTTAATAAGGTAGTTTATTTAGCAGGACAAGGGGGTACAGAGCTATATTTTACAGATGAAGTTCTATTGCTACTTAGAGAGTTCGATGCTCTAAATCCTTACACGAAGTATAAAAAGGAGGTAGTTTTACGACTTAAGAAAGACTATTCATTAGATTTCTACCACCTAGCCAAGAAGCATCAAACAATGGGTAGTTTTCAGATCAGCCTTGATGAATTATTTGAGCAGCTAGGATTGCCTGAGTCGTACAGACGTATTGGTAATTTAAAAGACCGTGTAATCAAACCATCACTGGATGAGATCACTTCCAACACTGACATTGATCTAAATTATGAAAATATTAAGCGTGGGCGTTCTGTGATTGGTTTTAAGTTCACTGTCAAAGAAAAACCAAAGCCAAAAACAATAGAAACAGGACGAGATGAAAAAACAGTAGATATGTTTTTTAAAATGTCTGATGCACAAATTAATATGTTTGGCAATCAACTTGCCCAATTGCCAGAATTATCATATTTAGCTGTTGGTAATGAGAGTTATGGGGCTTTAGCTAGTCGAATCAAAGACATGCTAAAAGACTCCGATAAACAAAAACAGTTCATTCCATATCTAAAAGACTTAGGATTTAAGGCTAATTAATTATGAATAATGTAGATAAATTATTGATAAAAAATGACCTACCAGAAAATGAATATGAAAAATTCAGGATATATTCAGAAGTTTTTTATAATGTGCCGCCTATAATAATTTTACATGCATTTAAGTGTAAAAATGAGCTAGAGCATAGCTTGAGTGATTACTTAAATTATTGGCATAACTACTGCTCTAAATATGGAGCTATAAACTTATTGAACCTAGGATTATTGCCGGAAAATGAAAAAAAATGCACAGAATTTCTTAATGAAAAATTAGAAGCATGGAAAAAATTATGGGAACATTATTAAAGATCAAATAGCCTTCTATCCCGATCTTCTGTTAAATACTCGTTGAGTTCAGCGAGTATTTTTTCTTTATTGGCTTCATTGGCATTCATTTTTTTAATCAAATAAGAACCGAGCAAAATTTTACGTCGAGTATCATCCTTTCTTTCCTGCTCTTTTTGCTTTGATTTTTCTCTAGCTTCGATAGCTTGTTTGCGAGCCTTTAACTGTTTCAGCTTCTCTAATTGGGCTTCGATTTTCTTTTCAAGAGTTTCAGTAGCTTTTGTCATGAGTCAGATTTCGGGACATAGAAAACCACTCAAGCATAAGGCCCTATGAATTGAAATTCAAGCGGGCTATATGCTATCGTGTTTTTCATGAAATGCGCACTTACGACTTGGATTTCATCCAAGTCAAAGTTTGCGTAAGGGGATACCCCTTAACCCCAAAAAATTGCTACGCAATTTTTTAAAAGCAAAAGCAAAACCATCACAAGGCTAAGGCATGGCAATTTATCACTGTACGACTAAGACCGTTAACCGAAGTTCGGGACGAACTGCGGTTGCCTCTATGGCTTATCGTGCAGGGGAAAAGTTGACAGATGAACGGACAGGATTAACGCACGACTTCACGAAAAAAGAAGGTGTAGTGTATACAGAGATTCTTTCTAACTTGGATACTGAATTAGACCGAAGCAAAGTGTGGAATCTGGCGGAAAAATCAGAAAATCGGAAAGATGCCCGAACCGCACGTGAATGGGTAATTGCTCTACCGGACGAGCTGGATGAAGAACAGCGAAAAGAACTAGCAAGAGAGTTTGCCCAATCTTTAGTAGACCGTTATGGGGTGGTTGCAGATTTAGCGATTCATGCACCTAGCAAAGGTGGAGATGATAAAAACCATCATGCACATATCTTACTGACAACTCGCAAAGCAGAATTAGATACTGAAAATAAACTGGTCCTCACTCAAAAATCGGAAATTGAGTTAAGTAACACCAAAAGAAAAAGCTTAGGCATGGGAACAAGCCAAGAAGAAATTAAACAGATTCGAGCCACCTGGGCAAACTTAGCCAATCATGCTCTGGAATATGCAGGGTATCGGGAAAGAATCGACCACCGCAGTTATGCCGATCAAGGTAATCAGCTACAGGCCACCATACATGAAGGCAGTAAAGTCACCCAGATGCGCAGAAAGGGCATAGATACTGAAATTAGCCGTTTCAACGACACGATCAAACAGCAGAACAGTCAACAGCTCCAATACAAACAACAGCACAAGGAACAGACCTTAGAACAGGGTTTCAACCGTGTTGAAAAAGGCTTTGAGCAATGGAAGAAAGATCAGGAAGCTAAACGCCTAGAACTGGAACATAAAAAGCAGTTAAAGCTACAGCAAGAACAAGCGATGAAGCTGAAACAACGCAAAAGCATGAATAGAAATGGGCCTTCCCTATGAGCAATCAAAACGATTTAGACGACCAGTTATATATTTTATTAGCCTCCATGAAGGAATACAGGGAAGCCATAGCAGATGATAACAAGCGATTAGAGACGTTTTACAACAAGGTAGCTAGTGGGGTACTAGAACAGAGCAAAAAGACCCTAAATAACGCAAATCAGGAAGCTACACGCGCCCTTCAAGGTCGTATTCAGGAGTTAGATAAAGCCACCGATAAATTGAACTACAGATTTATTGCCTTGTTGTGTGCAATTTCCCTTAGTCTGGTATTAGTTTTCCTGTCTTTTATATTTTTATTTATTCCAAGTTTTGATGAAATCCAGCAGCGTCGAGCAGAAGCAGCTTGGTTAGAACAGAGTTACAACCTAGATATTAAAAATTGTAATGGTAGAGCTTGTGTACGGATCATGAAAAATGACTGTCACGGAACGAATAAAGATTACTGTGTGATTGATCCTAAATAATTACTGGTAAGTACTTTGCTCGGTTCTTCTCTTAATCTTATCAATACCGGATGTCGCAAAGTGGCTCGACTTTGAAACATGGCAAAAGCCATATTTCAAAGTGTCGAGCTTTACTTTTCATTTTTTATGTCCTATCTATTTGTCATAAGGAAGCATACTTTCATAGCACTAATAGTGGACTTAATAATGAGAATGTATTTGATTTTCCTGGCTTTTATAATAATGTTTTTTATTTTAACTCTAGTTGTTAAATCCAATAATGATCGGAAAAAATTTGAAGTATTCAATGAAATAGAGACAACAAACAAGTTGATACAAAAAAAACCATAATTTTTTTATGGTTTTTATATTTTCAAATAGTGTTTTAGCAAAAATAATTAAATTTCGTATAACGCCCATTATGTTAAATAGAGGGAAAATCTATTTTTAAAGTGATAAAATTATTGCAGTTATTTTAAGAATAGCTGCTTTTGATACTTGATCATCTAGCCTAATTAAAAACTGTTTTTTAATAATTTGGAATATAAATAAGATTTAGTTAAAATTAACATTATTCATATAAATTAACATTATGTATTACATTTACTAATAATTTAAAATAATTAGTAGAAAAAAATTATGTTTTAATTATTTCTTTGATTATATAAATTGAGAGTAAAAAATGATTAATACGGAATTTTCAGAGTGTATTTCTGCATGTACAAACTGTTCACTTATTTGTACTGAATGTGCAACTTCTTGTTTAAAAGAAAAAGATTTAGAGATGATGCGTGAATGTATTCAACGTTGTCTAGAATGTGCAGATATTTGTCAGTTATGTGTGCGTATGCAACAACATAACTCACCTTTCCTCAAAGAGATTTGTGAGCTTTGTGCTAAGATCTGTGAATATTGTGCGGAAGAGTGTGAAAAACATTCACATGATCATTGTAAAAAATGTGCTGAGGCTTGCCGTCAGTGTGCAGAAGAATGTCGAAAAATTGCCATGTAAAATACTTCAATAATGTTAATTATATGGCTCTAGACTAACATAATCATTCTGCTAGTCTAGAGCCTTTCCTAAAATTAACATAATACACCTTATACGAAGGCAAAAATGGGAGCTATAAGCTCCCATTTTTAGTCTTTAATTCGCTTTTTCGCTTCGTCATAAACTATGCTATCAGCTCGTTTTCCGACGGTAATGAGCAGGATAACTACCTGATCATCTTTAACTTGATAGACAAGTCGGACACCAGCTTTTAATAATTTGATTTTATAGCAACCTGCAAGATCGCCTCTAAGCATATTCTTTGGAATATGTGGCTGCTCTATGACTTTGGCTAGTTTCTTTTTAAATTGATCTCGTATAGCAACAGGGAGTTTTTCCCATTCTGCTGTAAAGTCCTTGTGACGTAAAAGCTTATAAGTCATCTAATGTGACTTCCTCAAACATCTCTTTAGGATCATTAATGCGCTTACGGACAAGAGCTAATAATTCTTCATCTTCTTCCGAAAGCAAAGCTTTTTTGACAGGCAGTTTCCCAGTCGTAGCAACATACTCAAGAATACTAGTGAAGAAATCAGTAGGTGCAATACCTTGCTCTTTAAGGATTGAATAAGATTTTTCTTTAAGGGCTTCATCGACCCTGAAGTTAACAGTAGCCATCATATTTCCCAAGTATTTAATGTATTAGGAATAGTGTAATGCAAATTGCATTACAAGTCGACTTCGCATAATCCGTATTATGTTAATTGTAGGAAAAGTTAACATATCTAAAACTCGTTATGGATAATTCAACTTTCACACATAACTGTATTAATTATTGATAATTAATAAATGATATTCACATTAAAACTATATTTTCTTATTATAAAAGTATAGATGAAAAAAAAGATGAGTTTGCAGACTCATCTTCTTTTAATTTTATCTCCTAGAGTTAAAAGTTAAACCAACTTTTGATCACTTCTATTAAACCATTGATATCTGTGCCAGACAAAAAGCTGAATATCAAAGGTCCTATACTTAAATTGACATTAATATTGGTTCTTGCTCTACAAGCAAAGATCAATATTGCTGTGCTTAAAATAAGTGCAACCAAACACATTGTGAAAATTATAAAACCCAATAACATTGGGTCCATTACGAGCAAAACACCCATACCTATACCTCTCTACTTTTACGTGATAAACATCACGTTTCTTTCTTAAAAGAGCATTATTCATACTCCAACCATTTAAAAAGTTACTCATACTAAAGTTTCCTTTATTTCAAAAAATTTAATCTTCAAGATATTGCACCAACTGCATATGCACGATGCATAAACAGGTCATACATTTCCTTCTGAATCAAACCCTTATTGTTTAATTCTTCAACCGATTTAACAGGATGAAGTAACAAAACATATTGGTATCTACTACCAATTTTTTGAGTCTTTATAAACCCAAAATCTTCCAATAATGCAATTCGTGATTGCCATGATGTAATTCGTCTTTCACTATGAAATCCAGACTCATAAGCAATAACTGACTCATCACTTGTATCAATAATCATTTCATCAAATGTTCTAAACCATAAAGCTAAATAAGTCGCACCTAAAGGCTTACCTTTGCTTAACGAATCTAAAATATTCGAAACCATAGGTAAAACACGGGGTAAATGGACATAACCATTATCTTTCTGTCTATTCCACAACTGATATTCCGTTGAGTCACCAAAAATTCGTTCTCGTGTAGCCTTACGCTTAAAAGCTGGTGATCTATTTTTCGCAATAGGTTTAACATTTTTATTTGATTCATCATTTGTGTTTGAATCTTCAGTCATATTAACATTATTCCTATATATTTCAATTACTTATTAAGATCAACCTTTAATTTATAAATCATGGTACAAATCAGGTTAATAAAATTATTTAACCTTTATACAACAGAAAAAATAATTTTAAAAGCTTTTTTTTTCAAAAAAACAAATTTGTTGTATTATATAGTACAAAAAATATATTCAAACTATTGATTAATATAAAAATATGACGTTATCCTGTTATCTTAGTAATCATAGTATTCCTAGATAATCATTGTAATCTTAAGTTATCCTTGTGTTCCTGTACATCAAAAAATCAATAAAATTTAAAAATATTTAGTAAATTGAAAAGACTTCCTACAAATTAATTTTTGTCTACTTAGCTTCATACATATATACACTCAACTCACTCAAAGTCACATCAGCCGTCGGGCAAGCCCTTTAGGCTGATGGTGAACGTTGAGTGAGTTTCGGCAATACTCACCCTAAGAGCCCGCAAAAATTGCTAGCTCTTAAAGTATTGCCGAATACCAATTTCAGGCTGACGGAGCCACGCATCGGTCGTCCACGACAGTAGGTAATTGTACTTTCCTACATAGGCTGAGATTACGATTCACACACCGCATCGACACGTTCTCAAACCGAACAGTTTGCTTATCTCTGTGAGGGTTTCCCCAACATACAATTTAAAGCATCCCTGAACTACTCATCACGCTGTTGCTTTGTCGATTTTCCCTAGTAGCAACTCTTGCCTTAGATTCTTGTTATATCCATCTAAAACAATCGCTGTGGTGCGCTAGCGTCGCTTGTTCCTTCCACCCACACCACATGCCAGCCGTATAAAACGGACACGCAGAAGAAGGCAAAGCTCGATCTAGGAACTTATTTGATGATTAAAAACACTGTATTAACGAAGACTTATCATTTTGAGTCTTGATCTAAATGCATTTTGCTGTGAAAATGGAGTTCAGGTACAAGCCTTAGCGTGAAATCATAACGGTCGCCAAACCTTATGATCTTCGTTATTCGATGTT
>NZ_JAKQZD010000005.1:0-2709 GCF_022343575.1 Acinetobacter sp. AG3
GTTTTTTCGCTATGGGGTGAAACTCGATATTGGTGCTTTGCTAACAAGCAAATTTTTAGCGGTTTGGAGATTTATCATTTTCCGACAGCAGGAGGGAATGCACGCTTACTCGTTTCTCTCCGAGAAACAAAAAACCGACCTCTAAAAAAGATAAAAATAAGCCCCAAAAGTTGGGGCATTTTGAAATCTTTTTTAGAGGAGATTTTAGTTAGGTTTAAACCTTGATGTTTCACCTCTCAAAATCTCAAAAAATTGAGATTGTTGTTTTTCATCGAGAAGCATCGTTTTTAATCTGCTTTCAAAGTCTGCCATTTTTTCGCTATCTTTTTTCAAGTGCTTGTACCTTTTGTCCCGTGCAATGCTGAAAGCACAGCTCGAAAGATGAACGCTCCCCCTTGGGTCGAATGCAATAAATTTATGATCTTCGATAGAGTAGGTTTTGACTTGATCAACCAGTTTCACTGTTGATTGATTTTTCTTAGAACCGAAGCCAAGTTTTTCTAAAAGCGGATAAAACTTTTTAAATTTTTCAGGTTCTAACAGCATGTCTGCTATACGTTTCGCAAAATCTTGAAAGGATTCTGTACCCTCAGAGTATTTGCTCATTTCAGGCATTTCTGACAGCTTGTGAGCGAATAGGAAGCGTTGCGGATCTGTCATTTTGGTGAATAGGTCAGGCGTGTTTTGATCTCGTTGGGGAGATACTGATTTTTCAGAAATTTCCGTTTGTTTTTGCTTAAACTTGAAGGAAAATCCTGAAATCGCACGACCTGTTTTGTGCTGTTCGACCTTAACTTTAATGTCTGTTTTTTCATTAATTTGATTTATGGCAATGTCTAAAACTCGCTTTTTAAAATCGTTCATTTGTTTGTATTCAGTATCTAGAACACCAAGTTTTTGTCTAAATTTTTGTATCTCAATAATGGGTGTTTTACCTGTGCTACGCCAAGCAATCAATAATTCGTAAAGTCTTACAGCGTAAGCACTTGTAAGCCCTGAAACTTGTTCTATATCGTATTTTGTAAACTGTTCTTCTAGGCGAGTAATCAATGGAATGATGGCAGGGGCAAAAATTAATTTAACAACCGCCTCTTTCTCAACATAAATAACTTCACTCACCCATCTTGATTTATGGTGCTGGATATTTCCCTTATCGCTAAGGCTCTGATAACTGAATTGCCTTGCAAATAGGTCATCACAAGCATCTTTTAATGCTTGATATGCAGTATTTCTATGTGCCGAAAATTGATTGATGTAGCTTTCAGCGTGAATGATCAATGGGTCATTTGCGTTAATTCCCTTGCCACTTTGACGAGCTTCAATAATCGCTAAAAGTATTAATCTTTGCTCGACTAAATCGAGGTTATAACTCGCATTAATTAACGCATTATCTTTAACAACTAAATTACTCATTATGTGACTCTATTATTCTTAGACGTTTATGTGACTTTAATAATTAACGTCACAACATGCAAGGTAAACGTCACTTTATCTTTTGAAATTTTCATTTTTTTGCAAGGTAAACGTCACTTAATTGCAAGGTAAACGTCACTTAATGAAGCTTGAAACGCGCACACAGCAATGCTTTCAGCGTGTCTAAAAGCATTTAAAAGCTTAAAAGATTATTAAAAGCCAAAAAAAATTAAAAAGCATTTAAAACTGCCCTATGTTTTCGCTTCGCTCAAACTCTATTGAATCTCGCTGCGCTCGATTCCTGGGGGCAGTTTTTTCAAATATCCACTAGGACGCTAAAAACAAGAATGGATTCGCTTCGCTCATAAAGCTTTATGCTCGCTTCGCTCGTCATGGAGCCAGTGGCTACAGTCGCTTTGCTCTGTAAATCTCGTTATGAAGCAACAGGGAGCTTGTAATCAGGGAAAAGGCAGGAGCGAAATTTTTATATCGCTCAATCGCTCGTAGACACTCGCTCGGTTATTTAATCAACTGGATCTGAACAAGCTGCAAGAGCTATTTGTGCTAAAGCAGATTCACTACCATGATGTAAAATTAAGCCAATACATTGCGCTAAATGAACTCTTGCTTGTTCTGTTTTATAAGAGGTTTTTAAAAAATCAAATTGTTCTGAACCAAGATTAGATGCAGACTCCATAATGAATAATACAAAATTTGATTTACATAGCTCAGGCTTTGAAATCATTAAGTTTCTTAATGATTTATTTGGTAAAACATTCTGCTGTTCTAAAATTGCTCCCGCTTGAACAATTAAGCTATAAGACATTTTTTCCCTATGTCCTCTAGTACCACTATTTGCAAGAATCACCCATTCAGACATGGGTCTTAATGTCTTTTCGTCTGCATCTTTTGATTTTTTAAAATAAGATGAAATTATTAAATAAAGAATGATACCCGCAATAATTAATCCAATTAGCATTACTTATAATTTCCTAAATTTTGAGCAATTATAAAGAACTCTAATTTAAATCAAATAGTTGTTTTTCAAGTTCATAATGATTTATTTCCCCCGCAATGTACTGATCATAAAGTTTTTGATGATCTTCAGTGATTTCTAAATCGTAATATTCTCGATCTGATTTCTTTAAAAACACCTCTGACAAACGATTATTTTTTTCGGCATCACTCAATTTCATGGTCTAAATGCTCCTATTTTGCGTTTATTGGCGGTTTTAGCCCTATTTAGCTAGATTTCCCTGTTTTTGAAGAAAAGGCGCTTAAATGCGATTTTAGGCG